>JACRND010000049.1 GCA_016234975.1 Nitrosarchaeum sp.
GTTTTTGCAAACCTTACCATTTCTGCACCAGGTATGATTGAACACAGTTTTTCAGATACTTCTACCTCTAATTTGTGTGGAATTGAAAATGAAATTCCATTCTTTAATTGGTCTGTTATTGCTTTATTGACGCGCGGATAATTATATCCAAGTGTAATTGGGCCCAGGCCCAAAACATAGTCAATGTATTCATTATTATCAACATCAAAGACATGACTACCCTTTCCTCTTGAAAGGTAATTTGGGTAGACTCCCTCTACATAGCTGTAAGGAGCTTTGCTAAATGTTTGCGATAGTCCAGGTATTAGTTTTTTAGCTCTTTTTAGAATCTTAACTGAGTTAGAATTTCTTTGCATGAGATTTGATTGGTGATTTGTTCTTAAGAATTAAAAGTTTGTGAACAAATAGTAGTAAAGAAGAATAACTATATTTTTATTGTAAAGAGCAGTCGAATTTTTGATGGATTATGATGACATTGGAATGATAAAATTAGAAAAACATCCAACAAAAGATATTCATGATCAGCATGTAAACGGCTCCCTCACAGTAATTTGGCGAGATTGGGATAGCATAATGAAAAATCCACCCAAAATGGTTTACGTGACGTCAGTAAATCCTGGAGAAATCAAGGGCCCTCATATCCACACGCAGCGCAATAGCTATTTTGTTTGCATACATGGAAAGGTGTTGTTTGTTGCAATATCAAAAGATGGTAAGTATAAAGAGATTGAATCCAGCGAAGAAAATCCAGCTATAATATATGTTCCAAAAAACCTTCCTTCTGCACACATGAATCTCTCCGACGAGACATCCAGAATACTAACTATTGCAGATCTGGCTTGGCGTCCAAACGATAACGAGATGAAAAATACTTCTTTTGAGAACTATGATTGGTCGAAATGGCGCAAAAACTGAGATGTCGGATTTTAAGAAAATTGTCATTTTAGCAGACTCACTATCAAGCATAGATGTAATCCAAGAATATCTAAAAGAAAATCCAGTCATCATCACATTTGATTATTCAACACATAAACTTCTAACTGCCAACAGTATAGATCATGAGATTTCAGACGATTATTTAGATCAAAATGAGCCCAGACAATTACAAAAAAAATCATTAGAGTTTTCTGATTGGTTTAATCAAGAACCAATCAAAAACTCTCTTGAATATAACGGTGTAAATCTGGGAGCATTATTTTTTGTTGAATTTCATTATTTTTTGGTTCCATTTATAAAAAAAATTGTCGAGATAATCAGAGTTTTTGAAAAATACAAAGATGCAACATTTTTGGCAACACCGTCACTGATTAAAATGATAAGTACTATAACTAATTCAGCAACACAGATTGGCAATAAAGTCGAAAACACCCTTCTTTACGACCAAGTTAAGGTTAGTCTAAGCAAATCCATTACGATCAATCTAAAAAGAGATCATTACTTAAAATTAAAAAAGATCTTTGAAAAGGTATTAGATTTATTTTTTGGAATTTCAGAAAAGTCCGAATTTAAAAAAACAGTATTATTTGTGGAATTTGACACACTACGATACCAAAATCTATTTTCAAACCTACCAAAATATTCTCTAAATGGCGTGTTTTATGGCAGAAGACACCCAGCATTTTGGAATTGGAAAACATATTCAATAATAAGAAAATCCAAGTGTAAAGTTGTTACAGAAGAAAAATTTCTAGGTAAGGAAATTAACCAAAAAATTGAAAATAACATTTCATCCATAAATTCAAAAATAAACAAATTTTGGGATCAAGAAGAATTTTTTAAATCATTTTTTTCATTTCAGGACATTTCCTTTTGGCCAATTATAAAATCAACTTTTGTTGAATTGTGCAAAAAACGCATGAGTGAGGCAATAACAGAGATAGAATTGACAATAAAATTATTTGAAAAAGTCAAATTTACATCTGTCTTGCTCTGGTCTGAAAACGGATTTAATGAACAAATTGTTCTAAATGTAGCAACGCAATTCAAAATTCCAGTCATTTTATTGCAACATGGCCTTTATCGGGAAACCAAAGAGGCGTATGAGTTTAACAAGTTTTCAGGTGTAGTACCAATTCAATCTAAAAAATTTATTTCCTGGGGTGAGGCAACCAAAAATTACTTTATGCAGTGTGGAATTGAGGAATCAAAAATCCACGTAGTTGGAAGTCCGATCTATGATGATTTTTTTGAACAGAGCAAACAACTAGAGAGAAAAAATGATTACATCCTTCTCGCCACATCATCTCCAACAAATAACATAATTTCTGATTTAACAGTAAAAACCAGAGAAAAATACGAACATTTTATTCAAAAAATATGCAAAACCGTAGTTGCTGCCAATGAAAAACTAGTGATAAAATTACATCCATTTCAAGACGAGTTAGACATTACCAACATAACAGAAAAGATCAGTCCGAATATTTTAGTCATAAAACACGGTAATTTTGCATCATTGGTTAGATCATGTAAGTTTCTAATTGTAATAGATCTTTCAACTACCATACTTGAAGCTCAGATATTTGACAAGCCAACACTCTCAGTGAGTATCAAAGATTATTATCTAGGGGAGCCAGAATTATTCAAAAATAATTCTTGTGCTACAGCAGACATTGATAGTTTTGAAAAAACATTTCAAATTATTTTAAAAGATAATGATTATAGAAATCAAATTATAAAAAATGGCAATAAATTCATGAGTGAGTATGTTTCGAATCAAGGAGCCGCGTCAAAAAAATTATTAGAGCTCTTAGAAAAAGAATGACTAAACAGTACATGTGTATTATGCCAATAGATTTTCTAATTTACAGTAGACAATTCTACAGATAGTATTAAATAGAAAAGTATGAACTCAACTCAGTTGCCATTATGAAAAAAACTCAGGTGCACAAATGAAAATTCTTGTAACTGGCGGTTTGGGCTTTATTGGAAGCAATTTCATCTTGCATGCTTTTAAGAACCGCTTGGATCTTGAAATAATTAACTTAGATGCTGGGTTAATAGGCTCAAATAAAAAAAACCTAACAGAGATTGAAAAATCAGGCAGATATGAATTCATTCAGGGTAACATCAACGATAAGAGCCTAGTTGAATCCATACTTGATAAAGTAGATGGAGTGATCAATTTTGCAGCAGAATCACATGTAGATAGAAGCATTCATGATTCCAAACCATTTCTAGAATCAAACATCATGGGTGTTTATACCATTCTTGATCTAATCAGAGAAAAATTTTCCTCAGTAAAATTTCTCCAAGTCTCAACGGATGAGGTTTTTGGAAGCTTATCTTCTGGGTTTGCCAAGGAAAAAGACGTTTTTAGGCCATCGAACCCATATTCTGCATCCAAGGCCTCTGCTGAACTAATTATCGAGTCGTATCGAGCAACGTATGGAATTGATGTTCTAATTACAAGGTGCACAAACAATTTTGGTCCAAGGCAGTTTCCAGAAAAAGTCATACCAAAAACAATAATTCGCGCTTTGAAAAATATGAAAATTCCAATCTACGGAGCTGGCAAGAACATACGTGATTGGCTCTACGTAGAAGATCATTGTGATGCAATCATGAAAGTATTCACAAGTGGAAAGTCTGGCGAGTCATACAATATTTCGGATTCAAATGAACTGACAAACATAGAACTGGTTGAGAGAATTTTAGAACATATGGGTAAACCAAAAGACTTGATCTATTTTGTAGAAGATAGACCTGGGCATGATCTGAGATATGGTATAGATTCATCTAAAATCAGGGCCTACTTGGGATGGAAGCCAAGACATACACTTGAAGACAATTTGGAAACAACTGTAAGATGGTATTTGGATAACAAAGAATGGTGGCAGGAACTAGCAACTGAGGAAATGTTAGATCCAACTCCTTGGAAAAAATACAGGTCAAAATAATATGAAAGGCATAATTCTGCATGGTGGATATGGTACGAGGCTCAGGCCACTAACCTATGCAAGGCCAAAACAGCTTTTACCTATTGCAAACATACCAATGTCTCAGTATGGATTGATTTCATTAAAAAATGCAGGAATCACAGATGTTGCAGTAATAATTGGAGGAGACAACTCCCAGAAAGTCAAAGACTATTATGGAAATGGAGAAAAGTTTGGAGTAAATATCTCATATGTAACTCAAGATGAACCAAAGGGGATTTCTCATGCAATTGGGCTTTGCGAGAGTTTTATCGGGAATGAGAAATTCGTAGTCTTTTTGGGCGACAATATTCTCTTAAAAGAGATTACAGAAAGTGTAAAGGACTTTGAAAAATCAGATTATGACGCAAAAATACTGCTTTGCGAAGTATCTAACCCCAGTCAATTTGGAATTGCGGATGTGGATGGAAACGGTATGATTAAAAAAATAATGGAAAAACCAAAAAATCCTCCAACAAATCTGGCAGTTATTGGGATTTACTTTTTAACACCAGTCATATTTGGAATTATTAAAAAGCTGAAGCCTTCATGGCGAAATGAGTTGGAGATTACAGACGCATTGCAAATGTTACTTGAGTCAAATCACAAAATATCATATGACACAATAACAAAATACTGGAAAGATACAGGAACTGTTGATGACATCATAGATGCGAATAAAACAATTCTTGAAAATATGACACCAGTTTTCGAAGGCAAGAAAGATGACGGTGTAACCATCAATGGAAAAATAATTGTTGGTAAAAATTCAATGATCAAAAAAGGAGTATCGATCACAGGACCGGTACTTATAGGAGATAATTGTGTTATTGAAGGTGTTTCGAAAATTGGGCCCAACGTAAGTGTTGGCAACAATGCCCACATACAAAACTGTACAATTGAAGATTCAATCGTTATGGATGGAGTAACTATTGATTGTAAAATCACCTTATCCAAAAGCATAGTATCCTATAATTCGAGGATAACTTGGAAGGGAGAAAAATCATCAATCATCGTGTGTGAAGATAGCAAACTAGAACTATGATTCAGATTATCAAAAAATAAGATGTCCAACAACGATGCAATGGCCAACCCCGATGTAAGCATAATAATTCTAAATTTTAATGGAGGTCAACACATACTAAACTGCATAGAATCAATCTACAAGACAACAAAGAACTTTGAAATAATTCTGATAGATAACAACTCAACTGATAATAGCGAAAATATTTGTAAAAACAAATTTCCTGACATTATTTTGATAAGAAATCCAATAAATGAAGGTATGAGTGCAAGGAATATCGGGTTAAAAAGCGCAAACGGAAAATACACAATTTTTCTAGATTCAGACACCATAGTTACAGAAAGCTGGATAGAGGAATTCGTCAGATCATTTGAGGATCATGGTCCAGGCCTTTATGGTCCCAAGTTTCTAAAAACTGGAAAGGAAAATGA
>JACRND010000067.1 GCA_016234975.1 Nitrosarchaeum sp.
GGACTCTTATTTAGTTCCAGCAAGACAAGCATTCCAAGAAACAAACGACGTAAAGGTTTTCGATCAAGCGTTTCTGAATACCGTCATATCTTTATCAAATAAGGCCGGATATTCAAACAATGATCCTAATTATACTACATCTGAGCCATCATTAGATCAAAACGAATCAGAGTTAGACAAGATAGTACCAATTCTTCCTTTTGTTGCTGTGTTTATTTTTGCATTCATCATTTCACGTAAACGAAGACGAAGGGGATACTTTGGAGGATTTGCAGGCGGGGGTTTTGGTGGAGGCGGCGGTGGATTTGGCGGTGGTGGAGGGGGCTCCGGTGGAGGCGGAGCAGGAAGATAGTCACAATAAAATAATATGGCACTAGTGTTTAGGGAGAGCACTTGATCAGTAAGAAAATAATCGGCATACTTGTAGGAATTGCAATTATTACCATAATTGTCGGTGCACTTTATGCAATGTACTTTTCTGGGTACAATTCTGCTCAGATCAAAGACGAAAGAATAAAAAAATATGCAGCAGACGTTGATGTTCAATTGCAACGACGATATGATTTGATTCCAAACTTGGTTCAGTCAGTAAAGGGATACATGCAATTTGAAAAAGAGGTACTTGAACAAATCACAAAACTACGTTCCCAATGGCAAACAGCTGCAAATACAGGTGAGAAAGTAGAGCTAAGTAACCAAATTGAACAGGCCTTGAGTAAAATAATTCTAACATACGAGAATTATCCAGATTTAAAGGCGGATTCTACAGTTACAAGACTTATGGATGAGCTTGCAGGAACTGAAAATAGAATCTCTGTGGCAAGAACCTATTATAATGATGGAGTACGAGATTTTAACACAAACATCAGAACATTCCCAAATAATGTGTTCAATGAAAACGGATTTCTTGGATTAAATCCATGGGGATTAAAACAATATCCCACGTATGAGGCAACTTCTGAAGCACAAGCCAAAGTTCCACAAGTTGATTTGACCAACCCATGATTTCAAAATATATTCACATTAAGCAGGACTAAGATTTTGAATAAATTATAATCATCATAAAATGATTTTATCCAAATGTAAACGTAAAAATCTCAAATCCAGGAGTTTCTACCAATATTTCCAGAAGATGTTCTTCAGACGTATCTGCTTGCACGATATTGTATAGTCCAGATTCATGTACATGTACACGTCCAAGAGTTTCAACGTCTTTTCCAGAAATTGAGGGATCAATGACAGTTCCATCGATTTTAATTTTTAGATTAGCATCACCAGCAGTTACAATATTTACTTCTTTTCCGCTATACGGAACAATAATGGATCCAGAATCAGAAATTAACATCATACTTCCTTTCAAATTCTTCCATGTTCCATCAAGATAGAAATCGTGCAGTTGTTTTGATTCTGGAATAGAGTAAGTGACATCTTGATTTGGTCTGAATCCCTCTGGACTTCCAAGTTGGTTTCTTCCAGATACAAAATCATATCCAAAATACAATTCGGGAGTTCTAAACCCTGAAGAGTCAAATTCATCAATCTTGACAAATTCTTTTGCAGATTATGCATTTAGTCCCAAAGATTCGTTTCTTTCGCTCAGTAGATCCTGTATTACCTTCTCTGTTTCTTGATAACCTCCTTCACCAATATGATCATATCTAATGTAGCCTTCATGATCTGCAATGTATTTTCTAGGCCAATAATTATTTTCAAATGCATTCCACGTTTTACGGTCATTGTCTAAAACAACGGGATAGTGTATTCCATGTTTTGTTACTGCCAACTTTACATTTTCAATATTTTTTTCAAACTCAAATTCAGGAGTGTGAATGCCAATTATCAACAGGCCTTGATCAGAATATTTTTCGTCCCAGGCTGTGATAAATGGCAAGGTTCTAACACAGTTTATGCAACTATATGTCCAAATGTCATAAAGTACAACATGATCATGTATTTTCTTTTGTAGTTCTTCAGGTAGTGTGTTGATGTATCCTGAAATTCCTATCAATTCGGGAGCTTTCTTATATCCAATCTTACTATTTAGATCAGAATTTGAGAATGTTTTAGATTCATCTGATGTGTTTCCAAGAGTTTGTTGCGGTAAGTCCAACACAGATAATGATAAACTAAATGCAATTACTCCAGCTAAAATCACTATTCCTAAAATTAGTGGGATCTTTATTTCTGATTTCATCTAATTATCCCAACAATACCAATCTATCTAAAAGTGGAAAGTTTGCAATGTATGCAAGATGATTTGTAAATACAAGAATACCTAAAACTATGATGAATCCACCTAATACTAGATTGTAATATTTTAGATGCTTACTCATTGCTTGTATTACTCTTGTAGCCCTTGAGAAAAATACGCCAATCACAACAAATGGAATTCCCAGCCCCAGAGAATAAGACAACAACAAATGAAATGACACTGAGGGAGTAGTTGCAGCCAAAGTTAGAATAGTTCCAAGTATTGGACCCACGCATGGAGTCCATCCTGCAGCAAAAGCAAGCCCAAATACAAAGGATAGTGAATAACTAGATTTTTTTCTTTTTGGGAAAAATTTCTTTTCCATATTTAGTGCTCTAATCTTTATGGATAATAACAAAAATAGTCCAAATGATATAATGATTATTCCTCCAACATAACTTAGACTTTGTACTAGAACGTCAGCCACATTAGATAAAATGCTATTAATCAGAACCCCCAAAGCAGAAAATACTATTGAAAATCCCAGTACAAAAAATACAGTATTTAGGATTATACCTGTTCTATTAATTGAAACAGTGCCACTTTTAGAACCAAGTTCCGTAACTGTAGTACCTGATATGTATGCAAGAAAAGCTGGAACCATTGGAAGTATACACGGGGCAACAAATGATCCTAGACCAGCAATTAGGGCTACAAATATTGTGACATTTGTCATGAATACAGTACTGAATCAAGCAATAAAACTGATTTTCCAAATTAGACCCAGATCATTTTGACTAGAAAAAAATTGTGAGATAGATCAGAAACAAAAGGATCTAAGAAAAATA
>JACRND010000068.1 GCA_016234975.1 Nitrosarchaeum sp.
TAGATGAATCTACAGCTGCAAAAATGAAAAAAGTCGGCAAAGTATTACTGAAAAATCATCAGGGATTAGGTATAGCAATCTTGCATGTAAAGGAGACATTTACCTTTGATAAAGAAAAGACTGCAAAAGGAGTGTACGGAACAACTGATTCTTCACACCCTGGTGTTGCAAAGACAATGTCTATGCAAGACTATCTAGTTGGTGGCAAAATTGATTATATTCAAAGACCTGAAGAGACTGAAATTAGAAAATACAGATTAACTCCTTTGCAAACACGAGAGGCATTTGCTAAGGCAGGATGGAAGACAATCGTGGCTTTTCAGACAAGAAATCCTCCACACGTAGCACATGAGATGCTACAAAAAACATCTATCACAACAAGAGACGGAGTATTTGTCAATCCGGTGATTGGCAAGAAAAAATCTGGTGATTTTGTAGATGAAGTAATTGTAAAATGCTATGAAACTATGATTAAGCATTATTATCCAGAAAACAGGTGCAAGCTTGGAACTTTGCATACCGAGATGAAGTATGCCGGACCAAAAGAAGCAATACACCATGCAATTATGAGACAAAATTATGGATGCTCACACATCATTATTGGTAGAGATCATGCAGGAGTTGGAACATTTTATGATCCATTTGCAGCCCAAAAAATCTTTGATGACTATCCGGAATTAGAAATATCACCAGTATTTTTCCCAGCATTTTTCTATTGCAGAAAATGTCTAACATACACAAATCCAAAGGCGTGCCCACATGATGATGATGCAAAGGAGCAGATTAGTGGAACCAAGCTAAGACAAATGATTGATGAAGGTAAATCTCCATCTGAATTTATCTTAAGACCCGAAGTCTCAAAGGTAATTCTAGATTATCCCCACCCATTTGTTGATTAGGTATTTATTCACTCAGACTAGATTTAGCTCGTGAAGTATCTCCTTGCAATAATTTTACTTTCTGGATTTATCATATTACCTGCTTTTGCAGAAGAATCAAAGAATCCAACATTGATCTTTGACACAATAGAGATTCCATCTTACGAATTTAATAAAATTCTTCGAGATGCAAACATTGTTCAGATACAAAGATCACATGCAATAAGCTGGCAAGTTACCATTGATAACAATCTTGTATATGCAAACCCTGATGGAAATGCAGTTTTGAGAATCTATGACAAAGATAATCCTGAGAAATTAGTTGAGATAGGTATGGGCTCCCAACCAAATGAAAAATTCTGGGTTGCAGTACAGACTCCTAAAGAGGGATACGTTGTAGTGCACAGTGACTTGGAACGAGGATGGTCTCCTGAATCTAAAACAGTTGTATCATATACTGAAAGAGCAGGATTAACAGTCAACAACGGTGCAAGAATAGTGGTATCTAATCTTGATATCGGCGTGTTTGCAATTAATTCCTATTCAGTTCATGGAATGGAAAGTCCTACCGACCCACCCGCAGTAAATTCTGGAAGTATGGCTGTGGAAATCATGTCAGGAGATCCTGCAAAGAATCCATTTGCATTTTTTCCATTTTATGTGGCTGCAGGAGTTGGAATACTAGTAGGCATCTTGTACCTAACTAAGAAGCGTTCTTAGTTTTGTAATATTTGCAATCTCTTTTGATTTTACAAACATTACACATCGGTGATATTGGCTTGCAAATATTTTGACCATACATTACAAAAGTATCATTAATCCCAATCCAATATCTTTTTGGAATCTTTTTCATTAGCTCCTGCTCTGTTTCTTCAGGAGTTTTTGTATTTACCAATCCCAGTCTATTTGAGATTCTGTGAACATGAATGTCTACTGGAATGGCTGGCTTGTCAAATGCATAAACTAGTACGCAGTTTGCTGTCTTTCTTCCAACTCCTGGAAGCTCTACTAATCTTTCTAAACTGTCTGGAACTTTTCCTTTATACTTGGAATCAATAATTTTAGCAACCTCGATTATTCTTTTTGATTTTACATGATAGAAACCAATTGACTTTATAATTTTCTCAACATCTTTTGTTTTGGCATTTGCAAGTTCCTTTGCATTTTTGTATTTTGAAAATAACGCTTTGACTGCTTTTGTTGTAGTCTCATCTTTTGTCCTTGCTGAAAGTATTGTTCCAATTAAAATGCTAAATGATCCTGTCTCTGCTTCGTGTAGCTCTCTTAATGCAGTCATTCTTGGCGGCTTTACAGAAACCATCGTATCCATCATTCCGCGAAGAATTTTTTGCATCTCTATATGGAATTTTACGTACAAGTATTATATCTGTAATAGTCAAACTAGTACTGTTGGAATTAACAAGAGAAGAAGAATCTGCATTAAAAGGCGAACAAGGTGAAATTATGCAGATGGCATACAGAATTTTGGTTGCAACAGGCGAGGCAACAGACGCAGAGAAGCTAATACCAATTGAATGGGCACATCTTTCTGGTGTAAACTATAATACAATTGGGGATGCAGGTGAGGAATTTTTATCTAGCATCAGTAAAAATGCCCGAGTCAAAGTCAGAACAACTCTTAATCCAATGGGCTTTGACATTGATAATGTATCAAATTACGGTCTAGGTGATAATTTTATCTCAAAACAACTCTCTATTAGAAAATCATATGAGACAATGGGAGTAACACCATCCTTTTCCTGTATTCCGTACGAAATTTTTGATATACCAAAAGAGGGAACACAAGTATCTTTTGCAGAAAGCAATGCAGCAATTCACGCAAATTCGTTTGATAATCTCAAGACTAACAAGGAAAGTGCATTTAGCGCACTTGCAAGTGCAATTACTGGAAAAAGTCCGTACTCTTCACTAAGAAAAGAAGATTCTCCAAATCTAACAATTAGAATGAAGATAGATAATCCAAATGATCTAACATATGGAATGCTTGGATTTTTTGCAGGCAAAGTTGGAAATGATTCTGTAAATATATCCGGTGTAGAAGAGATGGACAGACGTAGCTGCAAAGCACTGTGTGGTGGAATGGGAACTTCTGGAACATGTGCCAAATTTCTTTTTGGCGATGGGGATCCTGGCTGTGAAAAAGTAGATTTTGATAAAAAAGAGATGAATGAGATTCATGATGAGCTAAACACTGCAGAAAAAGGTGATCTGATAACACTTGGCAGTCCTCAATTGGGTCTAGAAGAAATTTCTGATCTTACTAGTAAACTAAAGGGCCGTTCCTTTAAGAAAAGATGTATGATCTTTTGTCCTAGAACAGTAAAGGAGCAAGCAAGAAAGATTGGCTATACTA
>JACRND010000069.1 GCA_016234975.1 Nitrosarchaeum sp.
CTTTAGCATCTCTGATTTTGCAGTACCAGGATCACCGACAAGAAATACGTTGATATCTCCTCTAATCTTGCTTCCATCGTCAAGAAGTCTTTGGGTTGAACCTACAATTAACAACAAAATAGCTTCTTTGATTAGAGACTGTCCTTGTATATGTGGTGCAAATGAATCAATTAATCTTTGATAGACGTTAGGACTTTGGGAAAGTGTTTTGATCATCTTTTCGTCTTCTGGAGAGATTTCTTCTCTTTCTATTTTACGTGAGGTCTTAGAACCTCTTCCTCCCAAAAATTCAATATTATTTCCTTCAATTCGTAATCTGTATAATCCACTATGCCCTCTAGTTATTCCTGCAATTGATTCTTGTTCTACTCTTACTATTCCTGTAAGAATTATTCTATCACCGGGTCTTGCATTATCTACAAGATCTTGTCTAATTGTTACATCAATGTAGTGCGGTAACTGACCTGGCGGAAGGTCTTCAGGAAGTTCCTGTAATCTAAGAATTTGAAAGTCTATGAATTTGCTGGCTTCAGGTTTTAATTCAAAATCTCTGTGCTTGCAACTTGGATTATCACATACTATTGGAATTTTTACATCCATTCCCTTTAGCTGAATTACTTTGGTTTGATGTTCATCAGGACAGACAAATACAAGTTCTTTTGCTAATGGTTTTACTTCTGATGCTCTAACCACCATACCTGAAACACTGGTAATATTTCCAATAGTTTCAGCATTGATTTGTCTTAGACTTCTTTGAAGTGGATAATTTACTAGTCTTACACGAACTTCGTCTTTTATTTTTTCAGCATAATCAGGGAATCTTGTTTGAAGTGCTTCCTTGATTGCCCTTGAAAATGCATTGAGAATTCTATCAGGATCTGTTGAGAAAATAATTTCTATTTCGGGTTCTACTACAAGATCATTATAATCAACAATGATAAACTTTGCACTCTTTGGCATCATCTCATCAATTTGTTCTACATACTTGTAACTACCAAACTTGTCTTTGAATCGTGTTAGAAATTCTTTTACTTTATCAGATAATGCAGATTCAGTAAAAGTACTAGTTTGAATTTTGCTCATTTAGATCTCCTCTGATTTGTTTTTCAAATTCTATACTATTATCATGAATTGTTTTAAAGAAAATATTTTCTTCAACGGTTAGCTTGCTGTATAATTCAGAATTGAGTTTTGTCGAGTCTGCAAGCTTTACAAGTTTTCCTCTTCTCATTCTAAATAATTCCAGCATGATGCTTTCCACGTGATTAAAATCATCACGATTCAAATTTTTCATTGATTCTTTTAGTTTGATGTAAAAGTGAGGATCAAGGGTAGACATTTGGTATTCACCGACCATCTTTTCTTTTGATAATGCTTGTTTTAGCTCAGTAATCATGTCAGGAGTTTCAAGTGTTGCAAGTTTATTTTGAGATAGAATTTTTCCTATCCACTGAGGCAGGTTCAAGACCTCGCCTTGGGTGCCATTGATTTTGATGCCTGCCACATTGAATTTAATATCATGATTTATGGTAACTTTAGCATCCTTTAGGCCATATCCAATAGAGTGTAACTTTTCTATCTTACCAATTTCCATCGTGAGATCACTACTCCTTCATAAGATCCTGATGTAATGGATCGATCAATTCTGTTCACTATTTTGTTAGATCAATTGATCCTATTAATTTCGATTTATTAGTGGGAAATAGACCAGGAGATCACATGTTATCAACAGGCATGTGGGTAGAGAAATATCGCCCATCAAAGCTTTCAGAGATTGTAAATCAAACAGAAATTATTGGCAGTCTGGAAGCTCTAATTAAAGACCCAACTGACATGCCACATCTGATGTTTTCTGGTTCTGCAGGAGTAGGCAAGACAACTACTGCCTTGTGCATAGCTAGACAAATTCTTGGGGAATACTCTAAAGATTATACTCTTGAGCTAAACGCATCAGACGAAAGAGGCATAGGCATGGTCAGAGAGAAAGTAAAGAAATTTTCAAGATATGCAGGAATGGTAGATGTTCCATTTAAGATAATTATTCTAGATGAGGCAGACGAGATGACCGCCGATGCACAAACTGCACTCAGACGAATAATAGAAGACACTGCAAAATACTGTAGATTTATCCTAATTGCAAATAATATCTCAAAGATCATTGAGCCTATTCAAAGTAGATGTGCTACCTTCAAGTTTACATCAATTCCTGAAGAAGATATGATTAATCATCTAGAAACCATAGCCAAAAAAGAGAAAGTAAAAGCGGATAAAAAAGGACTCAAGACAATTTATGATTATTCTGAAGGAGATCTCAGACATGCCATCAATCTGATGCAGGCAACTGCAAGTATAGGAGAGATTTCAGAAGACAATGTAAGAGCATCAGCTGGATTGACAAAAACTAGTGATGTTGATGATGTTCTAAAAATGGCATTATCTGGAAAAATAATAGATGCCAGAGAAAAAATGATTGAATTAATCAAAGTTTATGGAATGTCAGAATCAGATTTTCTAAAGTATCTAAATTCTGCAGTGTTCAAAACAAAGCATGAAAAATTATCAGATATTTTAAAAGTGATTGCAAAATATGACTATAGAATTTTAGTTGGTGCAAATCCTGAGATCCAGTTATCAGCTTTGCTAGCTGAATTAGGTAAATTAGAAAAATAAAAACGCAGAGAGAGGGATTTGAACCCCCGGGTGCTTGCGCACACAGGCTCTCAAGGCCCGCGCCCTACCGAGCTAGGCGACCTCTGCAAAAAATGATGGATAACAGTGATTAAAATTTGTTGAGGATGGACAAACAAAATTTGTAAAAAGAAGAAAAAAGAAAATAATTCTTTAATCGTGTGCGTGTGGGTTGCCACTACTGACCATTTTGACGAATGTACCTGCAGCTTTTTCGTGCCATTCTAGATTTGCGGGCTCAATTCGAATAGCTCCTGTAGGACATATTTCTTGACAAGCCATACAAACAGTACAATCATGTTCTCTGATTGGCATTGATTTGTCAGTATAGTCTAATCGTTCATCTTGTTCAGTTTTTCCAGTTCCCTCAAATGTTTTACCAATTACATCTTTAGCTGGAATATCTTGTTCGGTTCTGTACCACTGAAATGTTTGAACTGGACATACACTCATGCATGAACCAGCTGCAATACAAGAATCCCAATCAACTGCAACTGTTGTGCCATGGATACCGAGAGGAACCTGTTTTTCTCCTCGGGCTTCATATGCTGTCTTTACATCTTCATTTGAGAATGCTGCGCCGTCTGGATTTCCTTCACCCCAAATCCAATGGAAATTCTCACCATTACCATGGCTAGTTTTTCCGACTGGTTTTTTGTCGTGAAAATAATCTTCTGGTATTACTAATTCGACCATAAGCAATTATTATTTGAATATTATTTAAATCTAGACAAAATTAGTTGTAACTAATTCATAACCGATCTCAATTCACAGTTATGTTTTAGGTAGAAGTTTATGATTATAACAAATAAAATAAAAGAAAATAATTCTAGTCGTGTGCATGTGGATTAGCAGTACCTGCTACAATCTTCACATAAGTTCCTGCGGCCTTATCATGTGCTTCCAAGTTTGATTGATCAACTTTGATAGCTTGTGGAGGACAAACTGAGACGCATGCCATACACCATATGCAATCATGTTCTCGAATTGGATCTGCTTTATCGGTAAAATCTTTTCGTTCTTCTTTAACCGAACTTCCAGTTCCCGCAAAAGTTGTATTTATTGCTTCAGTATTTGGAATGTCTTTTTCAGTTCTGTACCATTGAAATACCTGAACTGGACATGCTTCAATACATGCACCATCTGCAACACAAGAATCCCAGTCAACTGCAACCATTGTACCACTAACACCTAGCGGAACTTGTTTTTCTCCACGAGATGCATAAGCTGCTACAACATCTGTATCCGCAAATACTTCGGCTTGTGAACCATCTGTATTTTTTGTTTTACCAGGACCCCAAACCCAGTGAAAATGTTCACCGTCTGAGTGACTAATTTTTCCAATTGGTTTCAAACCTTCTGGGAAATTTTCTGCTATTGGCATAAACCAATTTTTATTCAGATATTATTTAAAGCTAGACAAAATTAGTCGGGACTAAACTTAACTATAATAAAAGATATGCGCTCAAATCCTATTTGAAATTTCCTTACGTTCATATCGTTTGAAGATCAAATACAACAAATGGATATTATCAAGTTTGATGTTTACAGAGGGCCAAACATCGGGATTTACATTAACACGAATGATGATTTTGTTTTGCTTCCTATGGGTTTTGCCCAAACTAAAGCGGAAAAACTTGGAGAATATCTAAAGGCTCAAGTTGTGTATTCTTCTGTTGCAAATACTCGCCTTTTAGGAGCATTGATGGTCATGAATAACAAGGGAATTTTGCTCCCAAAGACTGCATACATGGATGAATATGATTTTCTAAAAAAAGAAACTAAGATGGAAATAGGAGTATTAGATTCAAAATACACTGCACTTGGAAATGTAATTTGTGCAAATGATAAAGGAGCTATTGTATCACCATGGCTATCAAAAGAAGATTGTCATACAATAGAACAAGTATTAGGGGTAGAAGTTTTACAGAAAAGAATTGCAGGATTTAATCAAACAGGAGCAGTTATGGTTGCAAATAATTCAGGTGCTGCAATACACCCAGAAGCTGACGAAGAAGACATGAAGATGTTTGCAAATTTAATGGGTGTAAAAATAGAGCCAACTACCATTAATAACGGCATTCCATATGTCATGTCCGGGATCTTGGTAAACAATCATGCAGTAGTGGTTGGATCCATGACTAGCGGTCCTGAAATTATGATGTTAACTAGAGCTTTTCTAAATTAAGAATTGATCTCGGATCATCTGTAAGCTTTTCGATCTCAATTTGTGATTCAGTTCCATCTTGCATATTTCGTAATACAACTTTGCTTTGCTCTAGTTCTTTTGGAGCTACTATAATGCAGTATTTTGATTCAGATGCTTGTTCAATTTGTTTTTTTAGATTCTTTCCAGACAGATCAACATCAGTTGGAATGTTGTTTAGTCTAAGTAAAGATGCAACGCTCATTGCAACTTTTTGCATCTCTTCATTAATGTATAAAACTGAAACTCTAGTTTGTTTTATTTCTGGTATTATTCCCTGCTCTTGCATTGTAAGCATGATTCTCTCTACTCCCCCTGCAACACCAGTAGCTCCAATGTCTTCTCGTCCAAATGCTTTTGTAAGTGAATCATATCTTCCTCCACCAGCTAAAGCACCAAGAGATGAATTTTTGTCAAATACTTCAAAGACCATTCCGGAATAGTAATCTAATCCTCTAACTATGCCAAAATTTATGCGTGTATTTACAACTCCTCTGTTTTCTAGCGAGTCTATTAGTTGCTTTAGCTCATCCCATGATTGTAACTTTGTTGTGTCAAATTTTGATTCTACTTCGGATATGGTTCCTTTGATTTGTGAAAATTCTAGAATCTTTTCTAGTTTGTTTATATCATATCTGTCTTTGAATTCATTTAGAATTTCTTGTTTTGATTTTTTTTGTATTTTATCAATTGCTCTTAGCATATCCCCAACTAGATGTAGATCTTTTGAATCAAATATTTGGTTGATAAATGATTCAACCAGATTTCTGTGGTTGATGTCTATTGTGATATCTTTGAGTAACAACGAATCAAATAACCTAGATGTTAATTCAATAATTTCAGCTTCTGATTCTAGTCCTGGTTTTCCATAAATCTCTATATCCCACTGGTGAAAGTAGCGATATCGTCCCTTTTGTGGTTCATCATATCGAAATACTCCACCAAATGCTGAGATTTTTGCCGGCAGCCTCATTGATTTTTGTGCAGTTGCATATCTTGTCAATCCTACAGTAAAATCAAATCTTAGCGCTACTTCCCTGTTTCCTTCGTCTTTAAAATAGTAAATTTCATCTCTAATTGCAGGTCCTGATTTTGTCTCTCATACTGACAATAGCTCAATTGGAGATGGATCCATAAATGAAAATCCGTATAGATTTGATAATTTTTTAAAATGATTTCTAATGTGTTCAATGTTTACGTTTTCTTTTTCTTCAAAGTCTTTCATTCCACGTGGTAGTTCCAAGATGATTTTATTGTTAATAGTACTGATTTAGATTTTACTGTGATGACTATACCAAACTATGATTCAATTAGACAAATTTGATGTTTTCACAGAGATTAGTTATTCTAGTTAAGTCATAAAAATAAAAAAGAAAATCTAGTTTACAGGAACTGCAGAACCGTTTTCAATCATTCGAAGTGCAGAGTCTGCTTTTACGCACATTGGTAATCCATTTGATTCCTTTATTACTAGGCTAAATCCTTCACGACATTCAATTTCTTCTGCATCAATTCCTGCAGTTACTTGCTGTCGTGGTGAAATCCATGCTAATTGCATAGATTTTGCCTTTTCAATGAATTCTGCTCTAAGTTCTTGTTTTTCTTCATCAGTTAGTGTAGATGTTTTTTCTTGCAGTTCAGCTTTTAATGCCTTCATCTCTGCATGTCTTGCTTTGATGGCAGCTTTTTGCTCATCAGTAAGTTTGCCTTGCATTGATAACATGTGATTCTGGAATTTCATTCTGAGTTCCGCTCTTTTCTCATCGGAGAGATCACCGTGCTTTTCATGATACTTTGCTTTGAGTTCATCCATTCGCTCTTGAGAGATATCAGAGTTTGTCATAATCATATCGCGTAATCTTGGAGATAGATCATGTTTCTCTTTCATTCTCTCTAGTGCATCATGATGTTTTTCTTTGAAATCCATTGCAGCATCATGATATTCTTTCTTGTATTGATCTCTTTGCTCAGGTGTCATTTCACACCATGCAGAGATTTCCTTTAATTTTTCAACATCAGTAATTTCTGCAGCACGTTCATCTTCAGACATTTCACAGAATCTTTGGTATTCTGCTTTATGATCACGAATTTCTTCATGTCTTTTTTGCATTTCATCTACTGCCATTTTGTGTTCAGCAATGTAAGCAGCTTGTTCAGATTCATCTAACTCACAATATGCATCCATGTTATCTTTTTGATCTGCTTTACCATACTCTGCCAAAAATGCTTCCTTGTCAACATCTGACATTATACAGTACTTTTTTAGCTTGTCTGCCATATCATAATCAAGTTTTTGTTCTGGAGTAATTTCTTTGAGGAAAGCTTCAATGGCTATTTTACGTTCATCCTCACTTAGATTACAAAAGTTTGCTAGTCTGTCTTTGAATTGGGCAATTCTTGGATGATCTAAAAAGAATTGCTCTTTTTCACTATCAGTCATATTGCAAATGTTAGCTAGTCTTTCTTTGAGGTCATCATGTTTCTCATCCGATTCAGCATATACGGCTGCATTACCAGCAGTAACGCCAGTAATCATAAACAGTGAAAAAACAATACTTAGAAGTTGTGTCTTTTTCATTATCAAGTTTTTTGAATTATCTAATATAAAGAATAACGGATCAATAAACAGAAATGATTATTAGTAATAACTGAAATTTTTGTCCAAATAAGGTTGAATGTGAATTAACAATAATTTCTTTCACTCTCAAAATATATTTTGTAATATTTGAAGAGTATAAAATATGTGAATGCTTTATATTATAATATTAATTTCATAAAGGTAACATAAGGAAGATGTCATTTCAATTAATCGCAAATTCCTTGACAGGTCATCTTCCTTATGTAAGATATTGTTATAAAATTTAGTTTGTGAAAAAACATGAAGATTTATTTTAAAATATCAGATGAAGACTAAAAAGGGATCAAAAACCATCTAAATTAATAATTAGCAAGATTTCAAAAACATAGTTGAGCTACAAGTTTTTAGATCATGCAACTGATGCGTTCATCGAAGTAACTGCAAGAGATCTCAAAGAGGCATTTTTGGTCACCGCTAATGCAGTGATTAATCTTACACTAGATCAAGACAAGGTAGAAGAAAAAGATCAAAAAGAAATTGTTGCACAGGGAAAAGACCTTAGATATCTTTTGTTTAGCTGGTTAGAAGAAGTGACTTTTGTCCTAATTACAGAAGGCTTTGCAATAAAAAGAATAGAACTTGAAATTCAAGAAAACAAAGGTTACAAAATTATTGCCAAAGCATATGGTGAACCGCTTGATTTTTTAAAACATAATTTCAAAGTAGAGATCAAAGCCCCTACATTTTACGAGATGAAAATTGAGCAAAAAAATGGAGTGTTTATGAGGTTTTTACTTGATCTCTGAATTTGGTGAAATTTTATTATCAAATCCATAGAAGAATTTATCCGTGTTTTTTAAAAGCAAATGTATTCCATTTCATATTATGCTCACAAAATTAGGGGTATTTGCAGTATTTTCGTTATTTGTATTGATTATGGTGCCAGTCTATGCAGAGGTCACCACGGTATCTATGAAAAAAAGTTTTTACACTATTAATGAAAATATCTCATTTTTTGGAACTGAAAATGAAGGTGGTAATATAATCACAGTAGTTGTGAGAGGCCCTAATGGAGATGCAAAATTGCTCGGTGGTTTTTCAGATCCTCAAGGAGAGTATGAAACAATTCCAAAAAGTGTGAAAAATATTTTTCCATTAAAGGGAATTTACAATGTAACAGCATTTGTTGACAGAATTGAAGAGGGTATATCTATGCAGTTAGAATTTGATGGGGAGAGAGTTGCTATAATTCCTGACTTTGTATTAGCACTTAATTCAATTCAAGATAAAACAATTGAGGAAAAAAAGACTCTAGTTTTTACTCCGACATTGACTGAATCAATAACAGGTGTCATATTCAGTCTTGAAAAAAATCCACCATCAGGTGCATCCATCAATAATGAAACAGGAAAATTTGTATGGACTCCAACAGAATTTCAAGGTCCAGCTTCATATGTTTTTGATATTGTAGTGAAAAAAGGAGCATCAGAAGACAGAGAAAACATAAAGATTACTGTGACTGAAGCAGCCCCCATAATACAAACAGAATCAATGCCAGAACCGGAACCAACACAAACAATAGAATCTGAACCAACGCCAGAACCAGAAGTTAAGGAATTGGGAATTGCACCTTTTGTGGATCCTACAAAAGATCCACAATCTTATGTTGATAGATACAATAATGAACCAAAATACAAAGAGTGGTTTGATAAAACATATCCAGAATATTCCTCGATTTATCAAGCAGTAGGTTTGGAAAAACCAAAAGAGATAGCACCTTTTGTGGATCCTACCCTTGATCCACAGTTTTACATTGACAGATACAATAATGAACCAAAATTCAAGGATTGGTTTGATCAAAACTATCCAGATATGACAATTTATGACGCAGTTGGATTAGAAAAGTCAGAAATCAAAGAACAAGAAAGTGGGCAATGTGGTACAGGAACAATACTAGTTGAGAGAGTATGTATAGTTGACGAAAATCTACAAGAAGGTGGTGGATGTCTGATTGCCACTGCAGCATATGGCTCTGAGATGGCACCACAGGTGCAATTTCTCAGAGAGATAAGAGATAACAAAGTGATGAGTACTGCGTCAGGAATTTCATTTATGGCTGGATTTAACCAATTATACTATTCATTCTCACCTACAATTGCTGATCTGGAAAGAGAGAATCCAGCATTCAAAGAAATTGTAAAAATTGGAATCACTCCAATGTTATCATCACTTTCAATCATGTCAGCAGCTGATTCAGAGCAAGAAATTGTAGGATATGGGATTGGAGTGATTTTGATGAATGTTGGAATGTATTTTGTAGCACCAGTCATGTTGTTTTATAGTATTAAAAAGGCAAAAACACATTAAGTTTTTAATCATATGTACATTTACGAAAACATGGGCAAATTAAGCAGAAATCTTAGAATTTGTGGAGATTGTGGAATCGTTTACACTTCTGTTAGTTTGACAAAATACATTGATCAATGTCCAATATGTAATTCGAAAAGATATGAGGCAATGCCAATTAGAACAGATATCGACTAGAAAAATCCAATCCAGAAAAACATTGTAAAAAAATTATTTGAAAAAACATCCAACATAGATTTTTTAATAGAATCAAATTGTTTGTGATTATTGTCAGATGATCCTGAAATTGAGAGAATAAAACAAAGGAAACTCGAAGAAATGATAAGACAGCAAAATCAGCCTCATATTCAACCAGGAATTATTGATCTGAATGATACAAATTTTACTCAAATAATTTCTGCAGAGAACCCTACACTAGTTGATTTTTGGGCAGATTGGTGTGGTCCATGCAAGATGATGCATCCAATATTTGAGAGTCTTTCAAAGAAATATCCAAAAATAAAATTTGCTAGAGTCAATGTGGATCAAAACCAAAACATTGCAATGAGATTTGCAGTACAATCAATTCCGATGTTTATCATGTTCAGATCAGGGCAAATAGTTGATAAAATGATGGGTGCAGTTGGTGCACCAGGAATTCATATGATCTGCAAAAAATATTCAGACTAGTAAGCGTAAGCTGCATCTTTACTTCGTTGAATTTCTATAATTTTATTTAGAATTTCTTGTTCCTCTGAACTAAGCTTATGCATGAATTTGGCAAGTAGTTTTTTTGCTTCATGTGATGGTGGAAATGTATAGAATACTTCTTCTTCAAAAATATGTCTGCCAATTGTTACGCCTTGAACAGAGCATGCGACCTCTTGTCCCGTTTTGGCAGAAGTTACAGTTTTTTTATCAAGTTGAAGTTGGTGAACTAGACCAATTCGCTTTCCATCTTTATTCATAAAAGGAACTTTTTGTTTCAGAGTTCCAACATCTATTCTAATTCCAAATACTGCAGGATCGGTATTTCTAAAAACATAACCTTTGAGAAATGTGAATTTTGAAATCGGGGTTAGTTCTGCAAAAACTGCATCCTCTTCATTGGCAGTGTCTTCACTAACCCAGGCATTATAATTATCAATCAGACTGTAAATTATTCTATCTTCAAAAATTTTGATGTGACTGTCTTCTGATTCTTCTTTTGCGTCAGGAAGTACCTTGACATTAAAGGCCAAGATTACACCTAGATGCCTGTCATTTTCTTTGATGGCTTTGGCTTCCATGATGTCTCGACGATTCACCGGTCCAATGTCTGCTTTAGCTATTGGCACTTGAGAGCGTCTTAGCATCTCAACTATTGCCTCAAGGGAGCCTATAGTGTCACATTTTAAAACAATGCCATCTGTTTCTGTATCAATAAATACAGATTTCATTTCTGATTCTATTAGTTTAGTATATTTTGCAATATCAGCTTCGCTTGATGCAACATAAAGAGTACTACCAGGCAAAACACCTTCAAGGTCAGGTGATGCAATTTTGAGTCCGGCAGCTGCATTAACATTTTGTACTGGTTTGAATTTATCCCTAGGATCTCTCATTTCATCAAGTGGTTTTGGTAAAAGAATTGCTTTTGGTTTTGTTACAATAACTGAATCTCTTTTTGCAACAACTATGGTGTCACCTTTTTTGATACTGCCATCAATTAGTATGATATTAGCTGTATGTCCCAGTCCAGGTTCTTCATTTACTTCAAGTACTATTCCTCTTGATTCTTTTTCTTTCTGATCTAAATCTTTTTTGCAAGTATTGTTGTGTCAATCCAACTAATACTGCAAGTAATTCAGGTATTCCAACTCCAGATCTTGCAGAGATTGGTACAATTGCAATTTCGGATTTAAAGTCTTTAACTCGATAAAATGCCTCGGATTGATACCCCAAAATTGATAGTGTTCCTACTACGTCATAGATTTTTTGATCAAGATCAGTTTGAATAAACGCGTCTTGTTCTTTGATTGCCTGTGTGATAAATTTAGTTTCTGATTTTCTCCATCCGGATATTTGATCACATTTGTTTAGCGCAACAACAAATGGAACTTTTCTGCTCTGCAGAATTTTTAGGCTCTCATTTGTTTGTGGTTGAAATCCTCTGTTAACATCAACTACTAGTATTGCAATATCAGCTGCAGAGCCGCCTCTTGCTCTAAGATTTGTAAAAACCTCGTGTCCAGGTGTGTCAATTACTAAAATTCCAGGAACTTGGTTTTCTGATTCTTGTAATTTTTTGTATAGTTGACCACATGTTTCTTTAATCGTTTCAGTTGGAAGAAAACTTGCACCAATATGTTGAGTGATGCCTCCGGCTTCTCTACCTTGAACGCCAGTGCCTCTAATTCTATCTAAGAGAGATGTTTTACCAGAGTCTACGTGACCTAGAACTACCACGATGGGTTGACGAATTTGCAATCAGATCACTCAAATGCTACCCTCGATTCGTGATCAAAACTTTCCTGTGAATCAGATGCATGAATGATATTGTCACTAAATCCCAATCCAAAATCCCCACGTATTGAACCAGGTGTTGCTTCAAAGGACTTTGTTGCGCCAATCATGATTCGTGTAGTTGCAATCGCATTGTTTCCCTCAATTATTGCTGCAACAACTGGGCCTGATGTGATAAATGATGTAAGTTCACTAAAGAATGGTTTGTCTTTATGAACTCCATAGAAATTTTCAGCTTGCTTTTGTGTAAATGTAAACATCTTTAATTTTAAAAGTTTGAATCCCTTTCTTTCAAATCTGGCAATGACTTCACCAGTAAGTTTTCTAGCTACTGCGTCTGGCTTTACAATGAAAAGAGTATGTTCAGTCAATTTTACTTCTTGTGTTGAATTCCGCCCTTGACGTATTTTTTGGTCCACTTTAATTTTCTTGGATCACGTTTTAGTTCCAGTGCGTTTTTCTTGCATTTTGCTGAACAAAACCATAAAACAGTTCCGTCATTTTTTGCAAGCATCGTACCTGAACCTTTTGCAACAGGTCTTGCACAAAAACTGCATGGTTTTACTAAAAGACTCATCTATTTCACCTAATGAATTTTCTTTGCTTCTCTTTCTGTTTCTCGTAGCATTAGAATTTCTCCTATTCTAACGGAACCTTTTACATTTCTAGTAAGAATTCTACCTTTATCTTTACCAGAAAGAACTTTTACTCTAACTTGAATAACTTCGCCAGCAATACCAGTCCTACCAACAATTTGGATAATTTCAGATTGAGTTACATCGTCAGTTGTAGTGCTCATTTACTAGTCTTTCCACCTTTAATTTTAGCAATTGCTGATACAACTTGATCAACTATGTGTTGTGCATCACCAGCATCTAAAATTGCTGCAGCAGCAGAAGTAATGTCAATGCCTAAAGACTTTCCTAATTCTTGTTTGCTTGGAACAAATGCATATGCTGCACCCTGTTCTTCACATAGAATCGGAAGATGAGCTACTACCTCTGGTGGTTCAACATCTTCGGCTATAACGATTAGTTTGCTTGTTCCTCGTTCAATTGCCTTTGTGGCTTCATTGGTTCCTTTCTTTACTTTACCGCTGGTAGATGCGACTCTAACAGCCTCTAAGATTGGATTTACGAGTTCTTCAGGCGTCTCAAATTTTACATAATAAGCTTTACCCATACTATGTCACCCTTTAGGGATCATTCTCCATTCCAATCATGCTAGCGATTGGTTTTAAAAGTGTTATCGGAAATGACAGACTTGACTTTTTGGAGGTATTTTGACATCAAAATGTCTAGTTTTTGCTGACTTTCTGCTTCTCCATATATTCTAATGATGGGTTCTGTTCCACTAGGTCTAATCATTACCCAGTTTTTAGAATTATTTGTGATTTTGATGCCATCAGTTGTATCCGAATTTGGGAATTCTTCATTTAGTGATTGTATTAGTTTTTTAGAATCTTCTGGAGAGCAAGCAACTTTATCTTTTGTTGTAAAAGAAGGTGGAAGACTAGAAATTTCTTCAGATAATGTTTTTTTAGAGGTGGCTAAAAGTTCCAGCATTAAAGCTAATGTCATACAGCCATCTCTTACCTGATTATGTTTTCCAAACATGAATCCACCATTTTCTTCAAAACCAATCAATGCGTTTGTTGGCACCATCTTTCGTGATACTTCTACACTTCCAACTTTGGTTCGTATTACTTGTGAATTAAATTCATTTGCAACAAGTTCTATGTTTGAACCAGAATTCAAACAAGTGACAACTAAAGAATTTGGATTTTTTTGTAAGATGAATTTTGTGAGAACCAGTGCAGACTTGTCACCAGTAAGTATCTCTCCATTATTATCACAGAAAATACTTCGATCACCATCACCGTCAAATGCAATTCCAAGATCTGCATTATTTTGTTGAACTGTTTTAGAAAGTTTAGAAAGATTTTGTGGAGTTGGTTCTGAACCACGTCCAGAAAATAAGCCATCAATTTTTTCATTGATCAGAAATGTTTTACATCCAAGCAATCTACAAAAGATAGGTGCAGTTACTGCCTGTGCTCCATTTCCTAAATCCAAAACAACTTTAAGATTTTTTGATTTTATTTTCTGCGAATCTACTTGGGAGATTATTCCACTAACATAAACATCAATTGCTCTGTCTTCTTTTTCTGTAATTCCCCACTTTGAAGGATTTTTTATCCAATTTTTTTTCAGAAATATATCTTCAATTATCAATTCGTCCGCTCTTGAAATTTCCACACCATCTTTTGCAGCGGGTTTGATGCCATTGTATTGTGGTGGATTATGAGACGCGGTGATCATTATTCCACCAGAATAGCCAAGTTTCTTTACAGCATACTCAAGACATGGTGTCGGTACAAGTCCTGCGTTATTGCAATCAAGCCCAACATAATTTAGTGCAGAACATACAACTTTTGCAATTATTGGACTAGAGTCTCTTCCATCATATCCAACTAATATTGGTCCTTTTTTGAAATATGTTGCAATTGCTAATGTCATGTCATGTACAAATTCTAAGGTGAAATCTTCAGAAAAGACTCCTCGAATTCCATTAGTTCCAAAAAATTTTGCCACAACCTACTTCAATAATAGATAAATTTGTGTTTAATGGCAGGTCCGATGCGGGAGTCGCCCAGCCTGGTCAAAGGCGTAGGGCTTAGGACCCTATCTCTTAGGAGTTCGTGGGTTCAAATCCCACCTCCCGCATTGGTTGTAAATTTCTGTGAATGATTAATAATGAGAAAACAGTGATCAAAAAAAGTTATGAAAAAGACAGTAATCGGAATTACAGTCGTTGGGAAAGACAGAGAAGGAATAGTTGCGGCATTTACTAATTTTGTATTTGAAAATGGTGGAAACATCGAAAAAGTAAATCAAAATGTTATCAAAGGTCTTTTTGGAATGTATATTGAAGCGTCTTTTACAAAAACAGTAGACGTAAAGAAGTTCGATTCTGGTATTCAAATCTTATCGAAAAAAGAAAAGATGGATGTAAGTACCCATCATGAAACAAATTCAGAAAAAAACATTGCAGTACTAGTTACGAAAGAATCGCATTGTCTGGAGACAATACTTGATGCTGCCAAAAAGAAATCATTGAAAGGATGTATTTCTGTAATTATAGGAACTGAAAAAACATTAGAGTCAATAGCAAGAAAAGCAAAAATTCCATTTATCGCAATTGAAGAATCAAATCAAGAAAAAGCTGAAGAAAAGATATTGGAAGTTTGTAAAAAGCATGAAATTGATTTGATTGTACTTGCAAGATATATGAAAATTCTTAGTCCAAACTTTGTTTGGAGATACCCAAATAGAATAATCAATATTCACCCATCATTATTGCCTGCGTTTCCAGGTGCTCTTGCATATGCACAAGCTTACGAACGAGGAACAAAAATAGTTGGTGTAACTTCTCATTATGTAACTGAAAACTTGGATCAGGGACCAATAATTTTTCAGGATTCTTTCAAAGTTGATCCAAATGACACGTTGGAGGAAATTAAATCCAAAGGTCAAAAACTTGAAGCAGATACTTTACTAAAAGCAACGAAGATGCATTTGGAAAACAAGCTTGAAGTTCGGTGGAGAAAGGTTCATGTCAAGTCCAAGTGAATTAAATGACAGAAATTAAATCTCAATTCGATCCTAATCTAAGAAAAATCATTAAAAAGAAAAAACAAGTTGCAGTAATTCCTGTAGGCTCAATAGAACAACATGGTCCACACTTACCAATCTCAACTGATTCTGATATTGTTACTGAGATAGCAAGACAACTATCAGAAAAGAAAAACTTTTTACTTTTACCTACAATAACATACGGAGTATCATTTGAACATGCGCCATTTTTCAATTTAAGTATCAAAGAATCAACTCTTCGTACTGTTATGACTGATTTGTGTATATCACTTCTTGCAAACAATATCAAAACGGTTTTTGTCATTAATGGACATCATGGAAATCTAAAGCCGTTGAAAGATATTGGTGAAAAATTACGAAGATTATCAAAAAATAAACTCAGAGTTTTTCCACTTTCATATTGGCATTTTATGCAAAGAGAGTTTGATCATGCAGGATTTGTAGAGACTTCGCTGATGCTTGCAATCTCAAAAAACGTCAATATGAAATTGGCAGAAAAAGGACTTGTGACAGATGGAATGAAACAGCAACAAATCAATGATTTGGGACGATTGGCAGAAAAATCGTTTCCAAAAGTTACTAAAAACGGAATTTGGGGGGATCCAAGAAAAGCAACTAAGAGAGACGGACAGATAATTTTAGATGAAGTCATGAAAAATCTCGAAAAAAAGTGTCAAACTTGCATCACTAGGCATAGTTCAAAGTTACACCAATGAAATTTTAATATAATCCCTCAATATCAAAGCCAATAAGTGAAATAGATGTCCGTTGATATGGCAGTAAAAGTATTGGATGAGAGTATCAATCAAATTGTATTGATAAAACTCAAAGGCGGCAAAACAATTAGAGGTAGTTTACTCGGTTTTGATCAGCACATGAACCTGCTACTTGACTCATCAGAGGAAATTCCTACTGATGGCAATTCAAAAAGCCTAGGCACCATTGTTGTTAGAGGAGACAATGTTGTTATGATATCTCCTCCACCAGCAGCAAATTAGGTGATTTGGGATGACTAGAGGCACAACTTCAATGGGTGGCTTTACAAAGAAAAAAGTACACATCAGATGTAGAAGATGCGGTAATAATGCACTTCATAGACGTCACCACCAATGTGCAAGTTGTGGTTTTCCAGAGGCTAAACGCAGAAAGTATTCCTGGATTAAATGGTATACGTAGATGCAAGAAATTGCAATTATTCTTAGTTCTTTAGCAGGTGTTGCTACAGCAGCTGCTGCAAGAAAAATGCCAAGAAATAAAACA
The DNA here is from genome assembly GCA_016234975.1 of Nitrosarchaeum sp. GTDB lineage: Archaea > Thermoproteota > Nitrososphaeria > Nitrososphaerales > Nitrosopumilaceae > Nitrosarchaeum. The sequence continues at coordinate 17,240 of JACRND010000069.1, forward strand.
CAATTACTAAGTCTTGGGGCTAGCTCACATATCAAAAGTCAAATTAATTCTCTAAAAATCGAAAAAGACATCCTTACAAAAACAATTTCTAGATTATATCAAACAGATTCTGATTTTCCAAAGATTCAACGTGATAAATTATTGTTAAAGTATCAACACCAACTAGGAATTGTATTAGCACGATTAGAAAAACTTGAAGCCGCAAGTCATCATCCAGATTTAGGTCCAGTTGGAGATGGATTGATCACACTAATGGATCAAAAATTATCAAAACTGGATGATAGATTGTATGAATTATCATCAAAGATTGCAACTGCAAACATATCAGTTCCAGAAATAAAAAAAGAGGAATCACATGAAGACAAACAAGAAGCAAAACCAAGTAGAAAAGTATTCAACTTTGAAAAGCCAAAAGAGACAAAATTAGATCCAATAGTAATCCCACAACCAAGTTCAAGACAATCATTTGAATTAACTACATTAACCAGATTTTCAAACAAAGAACCCAAGTTCCCATTATTTGAAAAATCAATTGAACCAAAAGAGGAGATTATACGAGAGATGATTCAACCAAAGATTGAAGATAAAATTGAGATCATACAGGCAGTTATTGCAAAACCAGAAATTAAATTTGAAACAAAGCCAGATATCAATAAAGAAATTGCAAAGATAACTGAGTACAAAGCTCTTCCAGAACCAAAGAAATCAAATCCAACCAAAGTACTAGAAGATGACTTTGATGAAGATAATTCAGACGATCTAGACAAAATCAAAGGAGAGATCATGAAAGTTCTCTCCAAGATTGAGCAAGCAGAGGTAGAGTGATTGTCTTACGATGATGCCATAGAGGCATTGTCAACTGATGCATTAAAATTCGTAAAAGATGGTTTTGTTGTTGGACTCGGTAGCGGTAGAGCAGCTACTACTCTTGTAAAATCTCTTTCATCATTGATCAAAACAAAAAATTACAGCATTAAAGGAGTACCAACATCATTACAGATAAAATTGATTGCTGAAAAAGGAGACATTCCATTGGTGGAAGCTGATCAAGTTGATCACATAGATGTTGTTTTTGATGGTGCTGATCAAATTGATTCTCAAAGATTTGTTATCAAAGGGGGAGGTGGAGCTCTGTTACGAGAAAATATTTTGTTTAGTCTAGCTAAAAAAGTAGTAGTCATGGCAGATAAAACAAAATTTGTTAAAAACTTTACAAGAGCGGTTCCAGTAGAAGTACATCCACTTGCAAGAAATTCAGTAACAGATGCAATAAAGAAATTAGGAGGAAAAGCAGAACTACGTTCATTGGATAGAGGATACCCATTCTTTACAGAAAATGGAAATATTATTCTTGATTGTGACTTTGGGGTAATCAAAAATTCAAAAACACTTTCCCAAAAAATCAAACAAATACGGGTCTTTAAATATTTGCTTTGCCAAAGCAAAATCTGCAGGTGGAAGTGCCGTTTGAAAATTATCGACTGAATTTCCCTCACGTTTATAAGCTTGTGACTCTATTTGTAAACAAAGAAGCGATTGTGACCAGCCATTTTTAATGGTTTTCATCGCGTACCATAAACGCTATTCAGGTTTTTTGAGCTTGTCTATTAATGCTATAGTACTGCGCCATGGTATTTGTGCAATGACCCGTTGCACAATTAGCTTGTCCGGCCATGCGACGGCAAACGAACGCATATACTTCAGGTTTCTTGAAGAAAAACCTTTCATATCAGGAAATTCT
>JACRND010000054.1 GCA_016234975.1 Nitrosarchaeum sp.
GAAGTAAATTTGTCAGGACAACCGTCTTTATCTAAAAGTCCATTAACAGTTTCTGGTTGAGTTGGACATAAATCTAGATTGTCTAGAATACTATCACCGTCAGTGTCTGCAGCAGATTTATCATCTGCAATATGATCAGGACAACCGTCATCATCTTGGAATTTGTTAAAGTTTTCCTTGTCATATGGACATAGATCATTTGGACTTACAATACCATCGCCATCAACATCGCCTGCTATTTTATAATCAACTACATCAGGGCAACCGTCATCATCTTGGAATTTGTTAAAGTTTTCACGTTCTTGAGGACAAGAATCAGAAGAGTCTGGAATTGAATCATAATCAGAATCGATCAAACCAGCAGAACGAAATCCAGCAATTTCTGGACAGCCATCCCAATCTAATTGACCGTTAAAGTTTTCTGGTTCAGTAATACATGAATCCCATCTGTCTTGAATACCATCGCCATCAGTGTCTGGAAATGTGTACCCCACACCAGTATCAGAAACTATATCAGGACAACCGTCATCATCTTGGAATTTATTGTAAATTTCTGGAACTGTAGGACATGAATCCAAGTTATCAGAAATTCCATCTCTATCAGTATCTCTTAAAGAATATGCATTATCAGGACAACCGTCTTTGTCATCAACACCGTTGAATATTTCTGGTTGGTTAGGACAAGAATCTAGAAGATCTGCAATGCCATCTCCATCAGAATCTGCTATTTCCTTACCTACAGAAGGTGACAAGTCAGGACAACCGTCATCATCTTGGAATTTATTGTAAGTTTCTCTAACCGTAGGACAATTATCAATATGATCTGGAATACCATCAAAATCAGCATCATACCATGGAACAAAGTTAGAAGGACAGCCATCAATTACACCTTGATTATCTTCTTTCAGATTCGGACATTGATCAATGTTGTTTGGGACACCGTCATTGTCATTGTCTTCAACGCCATATACGTTGCCTTGGAACATACCAATAGAAGTAATCAAAAGCAGAAATGCTAGGATATGATATTTGTTCATTCTACTATACACCTATTTTTCAGGACATCCATTATTAGAAATACTTCCTACCTCATATGGACATAGATCATTATCGTTGATAATACCATCTAGATCAGCATCATGTTTGTATCGTGATTGTTCTGGAGCAATATCTGGGCAACCGTCGGTGTCTTGGAATTTATTGTAAGTTTCTTTGTCATTAGGACACATGTCAACTTCATCGTTTATTCTATCACCATCAGTGTCTATAGCAATTCTACCTGTTGGAACAGTATCTGAGCAACCGTCATAATCAACGTACTTATTCCAAACTTCCTTTTGTGTTGGACACATATCCATTACATCAGGAACTCCATCACCATCAGAGTCTGGTTGAGTTATGTTGCTATCAGGACAACCGTCATCATCTTGGAATCCATTGTAAGTTTCAGCAACTAGGGGACAATCATCAAGTATGTCCTCTATTCCATCATTGTCAGAATCTACTACAAATGATTCAAAAATTGTGTCAGGACAACCGTCGTCATCTTGGAATTTATTATAAGTTTCTGGAGCCAATGGACATGCATCTATGGCATCTGGTAAACCATCCTGATCTCTATCAATACTAGGAATATAACTGTCAGGACAACCGTCTAAATCTAAAATTCCATTAAAAGTTTCAGCCTGATTGGGACAATGATCTACTAGATCATTAATTCCGTCATCATCAGAGTCTGGAGCTCCTTTATTGTCTGCAACATAATCTGGGCAACCGTCGGTGTCTTGGAATTTATTGTAAGTTTCTGGAACAAGTGGACAGATGTCTTTGCTGTTTGCAATACCGTCAAAATCAGAATCAACATCGGTTAGATAAGATGGAATATCTGGACAGCCGTCTGTATCTTCAAATCCATTATATCTTTCAGGTACTAGTGGACATGCATCAGTAGAATCTAGAACCCCATCAAAATCAGAATCTGATTCTGCAGGATTATCCGGACAGCCGTCTGTATCTTGATATCTATTCCATGTTTCAGATGTGGTAGGACATAGATCTAATGAATCTCGAATCCCATCAAAATCAGAATCAACTACAGAAACGTCGGGACAACCATCGTCATCTTGATAACCATTAACAACCTCAGGATCTAATGGACATTTATCAGATAGATCAACAATACCATCGCCATCAAAATCCAAAGAAGACAAACCAGAAATTCCATCAGGACAACCGTCATCATCTTGGAATTTATTGTAAGTTTCTGGAGCCAATGGACATGCATCTATTGTATCCATAATTCCATCTCCGTCCCTATCAGTTGTAGAAGCAGTATCCGGACAACCGTCTGTATCCAAAAATCCATTAAATGTTTCTCGTTGAGTTGGACACAAATCGGCATAATCATGAATTCCATCGCCATCAGAGTCTGGTGTTTCTCTATTTGAACTGACAAAGTCTGGACAGCCGTCATAATCTTGGAATTTATTATAAGTTTCTTTTACTGTTGGACATTGATCAATGCTGTTTGGAATTCCATCTTGGTCAGAATCTACATCAGTAGAGTAAGGAGGAATATCTGAACAGCCGTCTGTATCTTCAAATCCATTGTATCGTTCTGCAACTAGTGGACATGCATCATCTGCATCCATGATCCCATCACCATCAGAATCGTTTAGTTTTCCAGAAAATGAAGGAATTGAGTCAGGACAGCCGTCATAGTCAGCATAACGATTGAATGTTTCTGGTTCATTGGGACAAGTATCAAATTTATCTGCAATACCATCACCATCAATATCAGTAAATGTAGTGTCTAATGCAACATCGTGACAGCCATCTTCATCTCTATAACCATTAAAAGTTTCAGGCTCGGTTGGGCAAAAATCAATTTTATCTTCTATACCATCATTATCAGTATCAACAAATGCAGAATCAGTAACACTATCAGGACAACCGTCATCATCTTGGAATTTATTGTAAGTTTCAGCACTTAGGGGACAAGAATCCAAGTGATCTGGAACTCCGTCCCTATCTCCATCTAAACCAGAACGAAAACTATCAGGACAACCGTCTGTGTCAGCAATTCCGTTAAATGTTTCTGGCTGAGTCGGACACAAATCTACCACATCAATAAAACCATCGCTGTCAGAATCAGGTATTCCTGAGCCAGTTCCAGGAAGTGAATCAAGACAACCATCATCATCTTGGAATCTATTGTAATTCTCTCTTACATTTGGACATTGATCAATATCATCCTCTATTCCATCAAAGTCTTCATCATACCATGGAACAAAGTTAGAAGGACAGCCGTCAATTGCACCTTCATTATCTTCTTGAAGGTTAGGGCAACTATCAATTTCATCAAGTACGCCATCACGATCTAAATCATGAGTTGCAAATGCAGGACTGACAGGGACGCTGGTTAATGTAGCTAAAAGTAAGAATAGGAATCCAAGATATATTTTTTTCAAATCTTAAATTTACGTTAAAGATCCAGTTATTAAACTTCACTCTGGAATTGGCTAAAAATAGGAAAAGTTTTGAGAATGATTTTCAAGTCAAACAAAGATCTCGATCAATTTAAGTAAACCAAAACAGGATTTTGCATATGAGTTGTTCCGGGGAAACAGTTGAGGATGAAGACAGATTAATACAGATCAAACCTGGAATTTCACAGCAATTAAAAAAAGCAAAATACGGAGTTGCAGATCATTCCACAGTAGAACTTTGTCACTGGACAAAAAAATCATTCAAACATGAAGGGAGTTGTTACAAGCACAAGTTTTATGGAATTTCCACTCATCGCTGCATGGAATTTTCTCCTGCAGGAATGCATTGTGAAAATCGTTGTGTGTATTGTTGGAGGCCAATGGAATTTTATGATTCATTAAAAATGGAACCAGAAAAAGTTGCAGAACCAAAAGAGATATTGACTAAGCTAATGGAAGAACGAAAAAAATTGATCATGGGGTATTATGGAGATTCTAGAAATGATAAACAGAGATTAGACGAATCATTATTGCCAAGCCATTATGCCATTTCACTTTCGGGTGAACCAACAATGTATCCCAAGCTTCCAGAATTAATAAAATATCTCAAGTCTTTAGAAGCAACTAAATCAATTTTTCTTGTAACAAATGGACAAGAACCAGATATGATTCAAAGATTACAAGATGAAGACGCATTACCAACACAGCTATATTTATCTACAAATGCTGCAGATTATGATTCATTTTTAAAAATTAATAAACCAAAGTACGATGATTCTTGGCAAAGATGGAATAAAACATTAGAGATGTTAAAACATCTAGATACAAGAACGGTACTTCGAATTACACTCATAAGAAATTACAATGATCAAAAAGAGATGATTCCTGCTTTTGCATCAATGTTAGAGCAATCTAGTCCACATTTTGTTGAAATAAAATCATACATGCACATAGGTCGTTCAACTAACAGATTAGAACATTCAAACATGTTAGAAATGGAGGAGGTAAGAAAATTTAGTGAAGAAGTAGCTAAACAGAGTCAAATATTTTCAGTAATGGATGAAAGCCTTGTTTCAAGAATTATGATATTACAAAATAATCAAAGAGTCATTGATCGTTGGATTCCAGCTTATGCAAATACCAATTAGAAAATTTTTTTAATGCTTTGTATCTATGAGATAGTTCGTTTTTGTTAGTTAACTCTGCAAATGTTTTATTTGAATTTTTTGGCATAAAGATTGGATCATACCCCCAACCTTTTCCAGTTTGTATTTTGGAAATATTTCCATAAATTTTTGCTTCGAAAGATTTAGAGTTTTTATCATCATAAAAAGAAATAATCGAAACAAATTTTGCTTTTCTATTTTGTGTTAAGAGTTGCAAAATTCCTTTGTTACCAATAGTTTTGAAGACGTAAGAAGAGTATGGTCCTGGAAATCCATAAAGTGAATCAATAAAAAGTCCATCGTCTTCAATTATTATTGGTTTTTTATATTTTTGAAATGCTTGTGCTGCTTTTTTTGATGCAATTTCTTTTAGTGAGGATGATTGGATTTCTTCAAGTTCATATTTGAAAAATCCAAGACGGATTCCAAAAGAGTGTAAAATTTTTTTTGCTTCTTTATATTTCTGATAATCTGAAGAGACAAAAAAGAGATCAAACGACTGTGGCATATCTTCCTCTACTTTCAATGACAGATACCAAGTTTGTAATTTTGGCATAGTTTGTGGAACCAACTATAGATTTGTAACCAGATAGGAAATTTTTCCAGGTAGATTCCATTATTTTGGCATGTGCACTGTTTAAAATTTCTTTGATTAATCTCAAATCTACTGCGTGATCTTCAGACTTGATTGTTTTTTGCGATAAACCAAAATCAATTACATACACTTTGTTTTTGTACAAGATAAAATTTGATGTAGTCAAGTCACCATGCATTATGCCATTTTTATGCATCATTCCAACAAGTTTACCAATTTCCTTTGATAATTCAATTATCTTTGAATTGGGTAAATCATGAACAGGTTTGCCTGGAATTTCTTGCATTATAATAGATGATTTTTTTAAATTAACATAGTAAACAAGTGGTGTTGGAATTCCAAATGATTTTACTTCTGAAATTGTTTGGGATTCCTTAATTGTTCTTTGTTTCCTAATTTTTGCATCAAGAATTGAGTTACGGTATCTTTTTGCCTTTCTGATTTTTAGTATTACGCGTGAATCATCCCATTGTGTAAGATAGATATCAGCTTCTGCCCCTTTTTTTAGCAATTTCATTAAAATTATAACCTAAGGAATATGATTAAAAGCTATCATGGAAGAAGGAGAAAAGAGACTAAAACAAGAAGATTGTAACGAAGATAAACTGGGTGCAGGGATTTTAACTCTAACAAACAGAAGACTAGCATTTGATAAGACACAATCAAGAATGATGGATTTTTCAAAACGTTTTGGAGATACAATAGTAGATGTTCCATTAAATGACGTAAGCAAAGTTTGGAAAGAAGGAAGATTGATAAAAAAAGTATGTTTTACTGCCAAAACAAAAGAAGGTGAACAGACATACAAATTTGGAGTGTTCAATACAAAAGATTGGCTAAAAAATATTGAAAATGCAATAGAAGAACATAAAAATCAATAATATACTTTAACTGAATCCAATCGCCAAGATTGTGTGACAAAAGTTTCTTCTAGAGAAACACCTTTTTTTACTTGTGATTCTAATAATCCTGTCCAACATATCTGACTACCACAATCACCGGCATATTTTTGCGGAGCTACAAAAAATTTACAACCATGTCTCTTACAAACGTCTTGCAACATTTCAGATAATCTTTTGTTTGCAGCAACACCGCCAACTATTAGCAATTCTTTTTTTCTAGTAAATGACAAAGCTCGCTCTAC
>JACRND010000055.1 GCA_016234975.1 Nitrosarchaeum sp.
ACTTGGACATGAATTTTTTTATGCCTGAATCGAATATTTTTTATTTGGATAATTGATGTAGTGGTGAACCACAACTGTTGCATTTTTTATTTGCTATGTAATTTTGGATGGTTTGACCCTCCCATATCAAAGCATTTGCTTTGTGACCCTTCTCACATTTTATCTTAAACAACATGCTTGTCATAATTGGATTTTCTGATTTTTTTCTAAACTTAAAGATATTGTTTTAAAATACATTAAATAATTACTGGCTTGGCCTTGCTATGCCAATATCACTTGATTCGTCTTGTTTTTTGAATACCCTGTATTCTCCAATAATTGAACTGCATTGCTGACATATGTATTGACCTCTTTCTACAAGAATCAAATTATCTGCAACTTGCTCATTAGTGTTTTCTTCTAGATGTATCTTTGGCGGATTGTTGAATTCTGCTTCACAGTTTTTACAGTAATGCTTTGACATTTTTTGTTCTTCAATCTTGCCCACCGGAGCTAAAAATAATTTTCCAACTCCTAAATCAGCTTTTTTTGCTTGCTCTTCAGTCAAGTCAGCTATAATGTACCCTCCTGACCCCTGCAGCTTAATCTCTACCATGTTTTTCTGTTTATGTTGACCTTAAAATACCATGTCTTTAAAAATTGGCTTATGGTTTTGTTTTTACTTTTTTTATTTGATAGAGTAATGAAAAACCCAATCCTGAAATAAACAAACCAATGCCAAACATGCTCAGAAAAATCATATTGATGACATCATCTTGTGGTTTCAACAACATTGTAAATCCAATACAAGTTGAGATAATTCCTAAAATAAGTAACAAAATACTAGGACGTCTAAGATCAGTTATTTTCAATGATTTTCTAAATATGCTATGAACTTAAGCTTATTCACATTTATGCCATTTACATATAATTTCAATTCTCTTTATCTTCTCAACATTATATGGCATGATTAGTATTGAAATATACAAAACTAAAATAATTTTAAATTAAAACTTGGCTGGGTAAACTCAAACACATATCGTTAGATTGATTTTTTTGTCTAATCTACCAAGTTATTCCCAAGATTCATCTACAATGACTAAAGTATTATCCTGAGGAAATACAGTGGTTCATTTTTGATTATAACCGACTGGTCATTATATAGTCCCCATTGCTAATCAAAATAAACTTATTAGTTGATGTGAATTAAAACGATAAATCTGCATACTGATTTAGATGGTTTCTAAAGATAACCTAAAATTCACTTAATTTTGATTAAATTTCTCTGCAGCCTTTTCATAGAAAAATTCCTGTTTTTTTAAATCCCTCTCTGAAATTATTCGACATTTTCTCATGGGTACTAATCGTGATATCTGCTCGTAAGTATTCATGTCTCTTACATCTGCTGCATATGCGATTTGTAACAACGGTGATTTTTCTTCAATCATTGGCTTTACTTGTTCATATCCACCACTTTGACGCATGCCTGTACGATACAGTCCAATGTTTCTTCCACTCTTTGAAATCTGTGGGTCCTGATAACAACAAATGGAATACTCTCCATTTTCTTTTTCAATAATTGTTAATCTTGTAAATTTATCACTCCACTCTTTGATCTCTTTTGCAATCTCTATTGCCTCTTTTTTATCCTCAAACACGGTGGACACTACCAGTCTATCTTTTTCGTATGCCCATGAAATACCATAAAAATTTCCATGCCATTCTATATTAAAAGACATGATGTATTCTAAGAATTTATCAAATTAACACTTTCGAATGTACTATGTAATGACTCTTGAATTTTACACATATTTTTCATACAATTCCCCAAGCATTGAATTGATTTTTTCAATCTCATGATCTCCCCAAGAATCTGATTTTATGCGAATATGTATATTATTTTCCTCAAGATTGCTGATGATCTTTGGATACATCATACCAATAAAGAATGATTTTTGATCTAAATTCATCTGCTTTGCTTTGTGTTGAAAGTAGCTTATCCATTCTCGTTTTTCATCCTGAAAAGTTTCTAAAATTATGGCTTGAATCTGTGTTTCAAGTTCTTTATCCATTGTGAATTTATCATATTGTAACTAAAATTAAGGGTTTTTTTACAAAAAAATACTAGCAGAATTTGTCACATTCGCATTTTCTGCTTGTAAACACATTTCTCAGAGAGTCTAGTTTTGAATGTGGCATTGAAGGTTTTTTGCCAACAATTTTGAATAAAGTTATCCCGGTAAGGGAACTAGTTCCTTTGAGTGCCCATGATCCATTCTTCATTAGATATGGTTTTGGATTTTTCATGATTACTTTCTTGTGTACCTTCATATCATATGCCTCAATTTCTGACATGACTGTATATATCAAAATTGGTATTACATGTCCAGAGTAAATTTTTTCACATTAATAAGCTCAAAAATAGTTTTTCTAAAAAAATTAGAGCCTGAGTTGATATTTCACTGATCTTGCAGTTACGAGTCAACTGTTGAAAATTAGTTTTATTTTTTGATTTGAATTAAACAAACGTTTGAAATTTCACACTACTCTGTTTTATACCGCTAAAGAGAATAGTATCTTGACGCCTTCGATTAGTGGTCTAGGCATGCTATAAACGACTACTATTCCAAGCCGTCGATTCTAAATTTCACTTAGATGAATTTGTAATGCTTTTTTTATTTCCTCTTTTTTTAATGCAACTTTGTTATTTCCGATTTTTAAACTATCTGCATCATCGATTGGTGATAATCTGTGAGATAGAAAATCCGATAATAACTCTAAATTAAAATCATTATTGTTTCTTAGATTTATTTTCAAATATTTTTCTTGTATGCCTCCATTCTTTGTTAATCCTCCTGATGGAAAAATTCGAATATCTTCATTGATCTTATTTTCATTTAGTTTTTTTCCAAAAATTACCTTGTCTATGTCATTACCCTTATGATAATGAAATATGGTGATAATAAACTCCATAAAATTTTGGCATTTATCTAAAATAAAGACGCTTCTTTGTGCTATCTTTTCTTTAACAGTGCATTTTCAGGTGTTTTGTCTTGATTGATTTGCCAATGCCATTTGTGATGTTTTTTCCAATGTTCTTCTAGCTGTTGCGTTGTAGGTTCTTTTCCAAGGGGGTTCCACAGATTTCGCACTGTATCACAAATTTTTGTAAATTGGTATGAAATTAAGGGTATTGTTTGTTGTTTGCTTACTTTTAATTTGCTTGCTTTTCTGTACGGAGTAAAACTAGAAAGAATACAAATTCTCTTAGGATATTTTTTTGATTTGTCGATAGGGA
>JACRND010000018.1 GCA_016234975.1 Nitrosarchaeum sp.
TAGAGGTGCTCCTCAAGTTGGCAGCTTGGGTTCAGGAAACCATTTTCTGGAGATTCAAAAAGTACAAGAAATCCACGACAAGGAAGCGGCAAAGATCATGGGAATATTCGAAGGACAAATTACAGTATTGATTCATTGTGGGTCAAGAGGACTTGGTCATCAAGTTTGTACGGATTATCTGAAGATTTGTGAAGCAAGTCATCAAAAATATGGAATAGAATTGCCAGACAGGCAGCTGGCGTGTGTTCCAAATACCTCCGAAGAGGGAATTTCATACAAAAAAGCAATGAATGCCGCGATGAACTTTGCTTGGTGTAATAGGCAAATGATCACACATTATACAAGAAAATCTTTTGAATCTGTTTTAAATCAATCCGAGTCAGATTTGGAAATGAATCTTGTTTACGATGTTGCTCATAATAGTGCCAAAGTTGAAAGACATAAAATTGATGGTAAAGAAAAATCAATAGTAGTTCATAGAAAAGGTGCAACAAGAGCATTTCCTGCTAACAGTCCCGACATTCCAAAAAAATACCAGAAGATAGGTCAGCCGATTTTCATTCCAGGTTCTATGGGTAGTGCAAGTTGGGTTCTTTTGGGAAATCAAAAGTCACTTGAACTAACTTTTGGTTCAACAGCACATGGATCTGGAAGGATAATGTCTAGAACACAAGCGCATAAAAATTATAATTATAAACAAATTATGGAAGAAATGCAAGCAAAAGGAATCGTGTTAAAGTCAATGACACGATACGGTGTAGTAGAAGAAGCACCAGAGGTGTACAAAGATGTTGACATGATAGCAAGCATATCTCATGATCTTAAAATAGCTACAAAAGTTGCAAGACTTGTCCCATTAGGAGTAATCAAAGGATGAATCTTATCATCAGAAACTATAGTTCATATATTCATATATGGATCTAAAACTACATTCTTTTTGTTTAATCTAAAATTATCATAGTCATCAAAAACGATTGTCAAATTCACAAGATATGGATTGTTGCTGTGCTAATACATGCCCATGCCACCACTGGGTGGCATGCCTTGCTGAGATTCAGGATGTATTGATCGTGATACGGCAACTACATTATCTATTCTCAGTATCATATTTGCAGTTTCTGTGGCAGACTTTATGATCTGTTCTTTTACTTTGAGAGGCTCGATTATTCCAAGATTTTCAAAATCAGCAATTGATCCATTAATTACATCAACACCAGTAAATTTCTTTCCTGCACTTTGCTTTGATCTTAATTGAGTGATTGAGTCAATTGGATTCATTCCTGCATTTCTTGCAAGAGCAAGTGGGATGGATTCCATAGCATCAGCGAATTTTTCAACTGCCAATTGCTCTCTTCCAGAAAGTGACTTTGCCCATTCTCTTAGTTTTAATGCAATAAAAGATTCTGGTGAACCACCGCCATAAACAATATTTGGGCTTTCAACCACGTCTTTGACTACCATAAAAGCATCATGCATTGATCTATCCGCTTCATCAATTACTCGTTGTGAACCACCACGGATCAATATGCTTATGGCTTTTGGGTTTTTGCATCCTTCAATAAACACCCAGTTATCTTCCTCAATGCGTTTTTCCTCTACATTTTGTGCAGAACCTAAATCTGTATTGCTAAGATCATTGACGCTGCCAACAATTCTTCCACCAGTTGATTTTGCAAGTTTTGTCATGTCACTTTCTTTGATGCGCCTTACAGCAAGTATTCCTTCTTTGCTCATATAGTGTTGAATGATATCATCAATACCTTTTTGACACAAAACAACATTGGCGTCAGTTAATTTTATTTTGTTTACCATCTCCTTGAGTATCTGACTTTCTTCTTCCATAAAAGAACGAATTTGATTAGGACTAGAGATGTTTAATTTTGCTTCAAATTCTGTTTTTTTGATCTCTAGTGCTTCACTAATTAAAGCAATTTTTGCATTTTCAACTTTTCGTGGCATTCCACTATGAACTATTTCTTTATCAAGGATTATTCCGCTAACTAATTCGCTATCTGAAACTGAGCCTCCTGTCTTCTTTTCTACCTTTATGTTTTCAAGATTTACTTTGAAAGATCCATTTTTCTCTTCTATAACTGCTAATGCAGCACTAACTGCCAGTTTTGCAAGATCGGTTGCATCGAGGGATACTAATTTTGTTTGCATTGCAGTATGTGCGATTTTTTCTAAAATCTTTCTGTCTTTTGGGTCTACATGTATTGTAATTTCACTTAGAAATTCAATTGCCTTTTTTGAGGCTTTGTTATATCCATCTGCAATAATTACAGGATGAATCTCATCGTCAATTAGGGATTCAGCTTTTTCAAGTAATGCCCCTGCCAAAACAACTGCAGATGTTGTACCATCGCCTACTTCACTGTCAGTTGCCTTTGCTACTTCAACCATCATTTTGGCAGCTGGGTGTTGTACATCAATTTCTTTTAAGATAGTTGCACCATCATTTGTAATAGTAATATCTCCAAGTGAATCAACCAACATCTTGTCCATTCCACGTGGGCCTAAACTTGTCTGAATTATTTCTGCAATTAGTTTTGCAGCATGAATATTATTTCGTTGAGCCTCTCTTCCTCGCGATTGTTTTGTGCCTTCCTTAAGTACAATTATCGGTACTCCCTCAGAAGTGGTACCTACTTGAGTCATAACACACTATACCTTTGCAATCTATATTTATGGAGAGTACCTAATTTTCATTTTTGAGAGTAGGACCAAGTGTTTCTCAGAATTGTTTTTAACACATGTGTGTATCATGTAAGATAATTTTAAAATCATAACTCATTTTTAATTCCACCTGCAGTTTGTTCTTTTGTCATTTTGTATGGTTCTGTCTTTTGTAATTCTAAAACTTTATCATAACATGAGATACAAAGATGGAGACCATCTAATTTTTTTATTTCACTTTTTGTTAGACATATGTGACACATCCATTTAGTCAAATGAATCTACCTTCAACCCTATGATTGGATTTAATTTCAACTCATATGACATCTGCAAATAAGATATCTTACAGACTCCTATATTCATTATTTTCAGTATCTGCTCGTTTTTCGATTCTGCCCAACTGTAATATTGCAAAAACAAGCAATGCGCTAATGATTGCTATCGCATACTGTCCTACACCTATGCAAAGACCTATGCCAGCTACAACCCAAAGGGTAGCTGCACTAGTTATTCCTGTTATGTGACCTTTGTGAGCAATAAGGCTACCTGCACCCAAAAATCCAATTCCAGTTACTATCCCAGCAGCTATTCTAGTTGGTTCTATATCAAATGAAAGTGAGATTACAGTAAAGACAGTAGCACCAAGACTTACCAGCATATGAGTTCTCAAACCTGCCGGTCTGTGTTTTAATTCCCTCTCAAATCCAATCAATGCTCCGAGTGCAACTGCTAAAAACAATTGAAATATTGTCTCAAATTCAAAATTGAAAAACCCATCCTCAAAACTCATCACCATTACTCATAAAATATAACTAAATACAATTAGTACAAATTCCAATTTTGATAATAATGTTTGTAAAATAATTACTTTGATAGTATTTTAACCAAAATGAAAACTAGAAAAAATGATCAACAAAGACTAGATGATTTAATTACCATTATGAAAAAATCAGGATTTCTTAATGACGATAAAGTAGAATCTGCCATTAGAAAAATACCCAGGCATGAATTTGTACCAATATCGCTTAAAGAAGAAGCATATGAAGATGCTCCACTATCTATAATGAAAAATCAAACAATATCTCAACCATCAGTGGTATCAAGAATGACAGAATGGTTAGACATTAGAGAAGGGCAAAAAATTTTGGAGATTGGTAGTGGTTCAGGTTGGCAGACTGCCATTCTTTCCTATTTGGTAGGGAATGGCAAAGTTTACTCTATTGAAAGACATTCAGAACTTGTAGAATTTGCCAAAAAAAATCTAGACAAATTAGGAATAACCAATGTCAAAGTGATTTTAGGAGATGGTAGTTTGGGGTTTCCAGAAGAGTCTCCTTTTAATAGAATCATAATTACTGCTGCGTGTAAAAAAATCCCAGAACCATTACTGGGTCAATTATCAACAGACGGTTTGTTGATTGCACCTGTAGGGGAATTTCAGCAATCACTGGTTTTGCTAAAAAATACACCTCAGGGAATTGTAGAAATTAAAAATCAACCAGGATATGTTTTTGTGCCACTTTTAGGGAAAATTGACGACAAAAAAACAGAGTAATGTGTAGTATATGAATAGCAGATGAGATAAATGTCAAAAAGAAATTAGACTATAGGATGTTTGCCTGAAATTAATTCATTACAAAACTCTGGTATGTTTTGCAGATTGTTTTCAACTATTTCATTGATTTGATTTTTTTCTGCACTCTGTAGTTGCCCTGTAGTAATAGGTTGTACAATTACTGCCTTTGGATCATTTACTGGCCTTCCAATAACATTATACATCCAAACACATACTTCATCCAACCCAGATACTTTGGCATGTATTTCATTTGCAATTTTAAAAGAAAGGGCATTGTAGATTTTACCAATATGACTAACTGGGTTTTTACCCGCAATTGCTTCAGAGCCCGCAGGTCTACTGGGGGATATTACACGACTTGCCATGTTTCCTCTTCCTACTTGTCCAGAATCTGCGCTGTCTGCAGATGTGCCTAAAACTGTCAGATAAAGGCCAGATAATCCTTTATTTTTAGAATCTAAACAATTCATGTTTGCAGTGATTTCCATATTGTATTTCCTCTTTAGAAATTCATTTATTTCTTGAAGCATCTCTTCTTTTCTTTGAAAATATTGATTCTCAGATGAGACGAACCTATCTACAAATGCAGTAGCTATGGTAAGATCAACGTGATTTGCATCTCTAAATCCCATTACTTTAACATCCTCGCCTGATTCTGGGAAGGTGTCTTTGAATTGTTTAGAGTTTATGTATTGTTCCGTATTTAGTACAATGGATTCGGTTTCTGTAAATGGAGCATATCCTACAAGTACAGATGTATCATTTGATACAAACGATTTAGGATTTTCAAATATTGAACTAAGTTCTTTTGATGTAACACCAATTTCTACTTGATATTCCACGTGTTCATCATTTACGAATCTTAGATTTTTTTCAAACCATTCCTTTGCAGTGTGTATTGCAAAATCTCCTATAGGAAGTTTTTTTTCGCCTATATCAAATGTTGCTCTATCGCCCAAAATCATTCTCATCGGTTTTATGATTGTACCACCTCCAAAGTTACTTTCACTTTGTCCTGCCACTAACAATGCTTTATCCATATTATGATGCTGGATTGCACCTGTTTCTTTAAGATATAATTTAGATAAATTAATTGAGATTTGATTCATCACAAGATCACAAATGGTATCTGGGTGCCCTATTCCTTTTCGCTCTACGATTTCAAATCTTTTTTTAAATGTAGGGACGTTATTTACAGATTCAATGAATATTTGATCTGTCACACCGAAACTTTGTGAACGGAATCATAAGTCATATTTCATGATTACCAAAATTGATAATTATCTATTGATTTAATGTCATAATTCATCAAAAACACATCGTGGAAAATGAAACAGTTCTTTATGAGAGGTTAGCAAATCACAAGGTAAGATGTTTGGCATGTGCCAGATACTGTGAGCTTGGTGAGGATCAAATAGGTTTGTGCGGAATTAGGGGAAATAAAGGTGGAAAGTTAGTTCTTTATGTATATGGAAAAGTTGCAGCGGCTCATATAGATCCCATAGAGAAAAAACCAGTGACGCATTTTATGCCGGGAACCAAGATATTCTCAATTGGAACAACAGGATGCAATTGGCTGTGTAAATACTGCATCAATTTTGATCTCAGCCAAAGACGAAAGATAGAAGGTGTAGATATTACACCTGAAAAAGTGGTAGAAAAGGCGCTTCAGAGCGGGTGTCATGGAATAGCATACACGTACAATGAACCCAGTATATTTTTGGAATATGCCAGAGATTGCGGCGTATTGGCAAGAAAAAACGGATTGTTTAACATTTTTGTCTCAAATGGATACGACACACCAGAATCAGTTTCTATGATGAATGAATTTCTCGATAGCATTACCGTTGATTTTAAGGGAAATGGAGAAGAAAAATTTGTTAGAAAATATATCGGAATTCCAAATTCTCAACCTGTTTTTGACACATTATTGGAAATTCGCGATAAAACCAAAATTCATGTGGAGATAACAGATCTTGTTGTTCCGGATGTAGGAGACAATTTAGAGCATGCAAAAAAACTCTGCAAGTTTGTTTACGATGAATTTGGACCAGATATGCCAATTCACTTTTTACAGTTTCATCCATCATACAAGATGATGGAATTTCCACCAACGCCAGTGATCACATTAGAAAAACACCATGAAATTGCAAAAAAAGAAGGACTGAGATATGCATATGTAGGTAATGTTCCAGGGCACCCATTGGAACATACCTACTGTCATGAATGTAAAAAAATTGTTGTACGACGATATAATTTTGATATATTAGAATGGAATCTTGATGACGATAATCAATGTAAATATTGCGGCACCAAAATACCAATCATAGGAAAACTAAATCCCGCATACAAAGAAAGAAGATTTGAGTTTGTTTTTTAATATGATTCCTAAATTACAAATATGCAACATTCTTAAAACATTGATTATTTCAGGAGATTTATGATAAACCCTCAATTAATGGATCTCCTTGATACCAATGATACGCTTGATATCTTAAAGGATTCTGTGACATATCAACTCCAAAAAATGCAGAATGTAGAAAAAACTGCGGACGGAAAAGAGTGGTATCAAGACCTCCCACAGATTGTCAAAGATAAATTTAATGATTACAAAGAAGCATACGGGAACATATCTAGGATATTGAAATCAGATCACCACGTAATGTTAAATGAAATGAGCAAAGGATACTATTATTGGAGATTATTACGTTCCTCTTGCAATACATATCAAAACGATTTGATAGAATTTGAACAACAACTAGTTCAAGAATTTAACTTCAAAGAAACAAAAGCGATTTCAGATAATGAGATTCTAAGAGATTGCATCAAAGTGCTAACTGAACATGCTGTTGAAGATTAATTCACGTAATACAACCCAGAATCAATCAAGTTTTCCTTTTGATGCCAGAACGTTAACAATGTCGGATTTTGTGACTATTCCAATCAATTTCTGGTTTCTTACAACAGGGATACCGCTTATTCCATGACGTATCATTAGAATTGCTGCCGTGTATACATCATTATCAGGATACGCTACAAAAGGCTCTTTTGTCATGATGTCTTTTGCAGAAAAGGTAAGCAAGTAACTCATCTGATTTACATTGAATTCATTAAGTTGCTGGTGAGATGATATCTCCTCTCTTTCCATTGGAACTGCAAACTCTTTGTGTAAATCAAAAGTCTTTGCAGGAACAAAATCAAAGAAAGTAGAAACCAAGTCTGTTTTTGTTATAACGCCTATCAGATTTTGGCTCTTATCTTGTATGATCACTGAGCTTATGCCATGATTTTTCATTTGTTTTGCACAATCGTATATTGATCCGTTTGGAAGAAGAGTAACTAGATTTTTTGACATTATGTCTCTTACAAAAATTTTTTCTATTGGTTTTCCGCTAAAAACAGAAACACTTCTGGCAATATCTTTTTCAGTAATAATCCCTACAGCTTTTTTGCCAAATTTGACAACTAATCTTCCAATCCCATATCGGAGTAAAATGTCTCTTGCATCCAAGATGCTAGTATTTAGAGGAATTGTGATCGGAGTTTTAATTATTGATTGTAATTCCACTGGGATGTCTCTTAGGATTTTAGGTTGTCTTTTTTGTTTCATGTAATAGAGGAGATTTTTTTCCTATATCAACATCTAATAAAATATCAATAATGATAATTGCCATGACAGAGGATCAAATGAAAAGGATAGATGTGCATATGAGATTTTTGGATTCAATAAAAACCCCTAAAACTTTTAGTGTATTTCTAAACTCGTTATGAGTAGTGTTTCAATGAATTTAGACAGATTAGAGCTAGGCTCAATTCAGGATAGTATTTATCTAGATTAAAGATTCAAGTTGAGCTAGTGAAGAAGCCGTTTCAAAAAAAAAAAAAAAAAAAAAAAATTTTAGATATAGACGTTACAAACCCAGAAGCTTGGAATTTAAAAGCTCTAGTCCATTATGAACAAAAAAATTATTCTAAAGCATTGGACGCAATTGAAAAGGCAGTAGAATCAGATCCCACATATGGAATGGCATGGTATAACAAAGCATGTTTTCTGTCTTTGGTAAATCAGGTCCCAGAATCACTTGAAGCGTTAAAGCGTTCAATTGAAATTGATGTAAAAAATGCAAGAAAGTCAATTAGAGACAAAGATTTCACAAATGTTAGAATTGAAGAAGGTTTCAAAAGAATTGTAGAAGTAGTTGTTTTAGAATCAATCAGACAGGGGTATCATACACTTGGCGCTATTGTTTGGACAACATTTCTAGATAAAGCTGATGCAGAGGACGCATTGAGAAAATTGCTTGAGAAGGGATTAATTGTTCAGCATGAGAAACGAGACGGTCTAAGTAAAATTCCAATATATGATCTTACAGCAGATGTTGCAGAAAGAATGGGAAAAGAGAAAAAAGGGTTATTTGGAATCACAAAAAAACAACTACCAAAACCAGTTAAGAATCTAAAAGAGATCAGTCAAGCAATACAGTCAGTCAGAGAAGCAATAGAAGAAGAAGATGTTGAAAAAACAATTGAGATATTTGAAGAGTTTATCGACCCAACAAAATCAGGAGAACAAATGATTGAACAATTCTTTGAAGAGCACAGAGAAATCAGATTGTGGAAAATCAGATTAAAAGATAGAGGCGTAGATTATCTTATTGAAAACAAAGCTAAGATGCTAAATCTTTTTGACAACATAGAAGTTACAATTACTAAAAAGCTTAGAAACGAAATGTCCTAAGTTATTCTGCAGACAAGTCCCAATAGTTTGCGTCCTGTTGTTTTGCTATTGGTTTTTCAAGACCTTTCCATTCTTTGAAAGAGCGCACATACAGTTTGACATTAGGCAGACCAACTGATTTTAGTGCGTAATAAGCCAACCCCGAAAGGGTTCCAACGCTTCCACAATAAGTAATAATTTCAGAATTGCCTGAAATTCCTCTGTTATCTAAAAGTCGCTTCATGTCATCCTTGGGTCGTAGAATTTTATCTTGAGTTGCAAGAGTTCTATATGGAAGGCTTATTGCACCAGGAATATGTTGTTCCAGGTAGTTTAATCTCTCTCTGTTGTCAATGAGGATTACATCGGGTTTATCTTTTGATGTTTCCAAATAATCAGAAGTAGCTAAAATTTCAGGTTTAAGATGAATAGAGTGTTCCTTGCTTTGTATTTCTGGTGTTTTATCATCATTTTCCAAACCAAGTGATTTCCATTTACTAAAAGTTGTTTCAAGTAAAGACACGTCAGAATGACCAAGATACTCCAACGTCCAGGCAACTCTAGAGGCAAGGGCACCAAATGTATCATCATAAACTACTACAGGAGTTTCATCGTCTATGCCCATTGCATTTACAAGTTTTAAAACACGTTCAGGGCTATCATCAGATAGTAAATTTGCCAGTGGAAGATTTACTGCAGTTGGAATATGACTTTGTTTGTAATCTTCTTCTCGTCGTACGTCAATTACTCTAACACTTTTATCTCTAATTTCAGATCTCAGTGAATCAATATCAGTTGTAGTTTTGATTGTTTTTTCTTGGCTCATGCGGCACATTCACCTTTTCCAGTTTTTGTGTGATAGCTAGAATCACTTCCGTAATCAGTGTAAAAGTCTGGGTCTTCCTCTTTTGTAGGTGGAATTGTAAATGAATCCAAAGCTTTTCTCATATCAAGGATAGACTTTATGTACGATTCTTCTTTTCCGTTTACAATTCTATGAATCCAATCTTTAAGAGTGTCATCAGATTTTTTATTTTGTTTGAATAATTCAATAATTTTTAAGATTACTGGAATTACTCTTTTTGCAGGAATTCTATGACATGTGGCACCAAGAGTTGTTTCTTCATCAGAGCGTCCTCCTAAAGACATTTGGTAATTTGGATACATTTCTTTTCCAACTCTGCCTCCTCCTCCAAAGAACCCAATTGTAGCAATTCCGTGTTGACCACATGCGTTTGGACACCCACTGATCTTAATTGATGAATCACGTAAATCATCATCTTGGTCTAATTTGAGCTCGAGGAATTTTCTTTGAATTTCCTTTGCCAGTCTATGAGAATTAGTCAAAGCGAGATTACATGAAGTTGTGCCTGAGCAACCTATAGGTGCAGCCATAGTTAAGGCACCGGACTTTGCCAGCCCCACTGTAAGCAGTTTGGAATACAGACTAGGTAAATCGTCTTCATGTACGTAACGTAATGCAATGTTTTGTACAAACCCAGCTCTTGCATGGCCTTCTGATGAGAATTCTTGAATTATTTCTGCCAATGCAGTTATCTGGTTGGATGTAATGTCTCCGGCCTCAAGGGTTATGAATACAGAATAATATTCAGATTGTTTTTGTTTTATCGTGTTGGTTTTTAGCCATCTTGCATATCCATCAGGAATCGAACTTCCACTTTCATCGGATATTCTTATTGGTCTTTTAATTATTGAAGGAGTGTTATCTACTTCAAGATGAGTAACGACAGATTGAGTTGCCCTTACTATAGCTCTTTCTTTAAGAACTAGATTTTGGAATTTCTCCCAACCCATGTCATTAACAAGATAACGCATTCTATTTCGGGCCATGTTTTTCCTATCACCTAGTCTATCAAAAATTCGTATAACTGCAATTGATGTATACAAAAGATCTTCTTCTGGGGTAAACTCTTCTAATTGATGACCTACAAAAGATTTGTTACCTAATCCACCACCAAGGAAAATCTTGAATCCTTTTTGAATAGTTCCATCCAAATCTCTAGTTTGCGGAATCAATCCAACATCGACCATTCTTACCATTCCATGTTTTTCACAACATGTGAAATTAAATTTGAATTTTCTTGGAAGACTTTGAGACAATGGGTTTCTCAAGAAGAATCTAGCGGTTGCAAGGGCATATGGTGTAGAATCAAATTCTTCATCAGAACAAACACCAGATAAAGGACTACACATAACATTTCTTACAGAATTGCCACATGCTTCACGTGATGTAAGACCCACTTCAGCAAGTCCTCGTAAAATTTCTGAAACATCTTCCAATATCACCCAGTGCAGTTGGATGTTTTCTCTTGTTGAAAAATGAGCGCTGCCTATAGAAAATTGCTCACTTAGTTGAGATATTTTTTCAAGTTGATATGGATAGATTTCTCCCGCAGGCAATTTGATTCGAACCATAGCATAGTCATTAGTCATTCTGGTGCCATATGCCCCATGCTGGAGCCTATATCGTCTAAAGCTGTCTTCATCATATTTTCCTTGGCGGAATAGCTTTACAGTATTAGCAAAATCTTCGGCCTCTTCAATTCTTGCCCAATTAATTTTAGGTTTGGACGAGTCAGGATACGATTGTTTAAGATCAGATACGGTCAATACAATAGAAAGTCCTTTGAGTTATGATATAAATTTTTGATATAGGGAAGTTTAGGAGACAAAGTTTCAAGGTCATACGTGAATTTTCCTCATACTGGAAATCAGCATCTTAGAATTAGTTTCCCCTAATTTTAAAAATGTGGGAAAGTATTAATGGGTTTCAAGAATCATTATTTTCATGCAAAAAGCTACTGTTGCAGAAAAATCAACAAAAATATTTACTGATGTTAGAGAAGTAGAGATTACTCGTGCAATTGCAAATGAATTTCATGCAGTTCTAATAGACAGAGCAGAATCAGATGTGATAATTATAGGAGCTGGACCTGCAGGATTAACTGCAAGCAGAGATCTTTCAAA
>JACRND010000056.1 GCA_016234975.1 Nitrosarchaeum sp.
AACCATAAGTATCTTAGTCGCTGATTCTTATAATACTCTAAATCACTCTCATGTGTTGCCTTCTTTCTCTCATAAGCCACAGTGGCAGAAACATCAAAGACATAACAATTCTTAGGTTTAGGTAACATCAAAAAAAGAAATTCTAGAGTTAGCAATTGAAGCTGAAAGGACTATTTTTCAAAATACATCTGGTGCAGATTGTACTGTGTGTACTTTTGGAGGGATTATGGAATATGACAAAAAAAATGGATTCTCAAAAATAAATTCAGAGCCTAATTTTCATTTGGTAATCGCAAATTCAAAAATCGAACATTCTACAGAAGCAATAGTTGCAAATGTAAAGCGATTCAAAGAGAAAAACGAGGAAAAATTTTCTGAATTATGTAGAGAAGAATCAGAACTGATTAACAATGTTCTAATTCTTTTGAAAAATAACGATTTATCAAATCTAGGTAAAAATATGTTAAAAAATCAGGAGTATTTGGAAACAATAGGCATTTCTAATGAAAAATTACATTCAATGATCGAATTGGCCAAAAAATCATCGTTTGGAGCAAAGATAACAGGTGCTGGTGGAGGTGGATGTATTATTGCATTAACTGATGAATCGAAGTTAGAAAAAGCAATTGAACAATTTAAAAAGAAAAACTATGAGTGTTTTTCTGCAAAAATTGACTTCAAGGGAGTGGATACTTTTTAATGGAATGAATATTTGGGGACAACATGATTCTGATAAAATTAGGCGGTTCAATTATCACTAATAAAGAAAAGCCATTATCTCCAAGGAAAAAAACAATTGAAAATATTGCTCAACATTTAAAGAAAATAGATGAACCAATTATAATTGTTCATGGTGGCGGTTCTTTTGGACATTATTGGTCTGTAAAATATGATATGCACACAAGGCCAATGAAGTACAATACACATGGAGTATCTATTGTTAAAAATTCAATGATTGAATTAAATAAAATTATTTTGGATGCATTTTTAAGAAATAAAATGAATCCATATTGTCTTCCACCAACAGACTTTATGTCAGGAGATAAACCCATCACAAATAAAATAAAAGAGATTGAAAAAATTGCAAGTGCAGGATTGATTCCAATTACGTTTGGAGATGCACTTTGGTACGGTCAGAAAAAAACTTATATTTTATCTGGAGATAAAATTATGACATACCTTTCAAAAATTCTAAAACCAAGATTGGTTGTTTTTGCTCTAAATGAAGAAGGGTTATACCAGGATCTAAAATCAAAAAAATTAATTCGTGAATTAAAAGGAGAGAATCCAATTATTTCAAAAAATAACATGGATGTTACAGGAGGCATGACTAGAAAAGTTCAAGAAGCAACAAAAATTTCAGAGATGGGAATGGATGTGTTTTTTGTAAATGGTAACAAGCCTGAAAGAATTGTGAAAGCGGTTAAAAATAGGAAATTTGAAGGAACAGTGTTTAGAGGAAAAAGAAATGGGTGAAGAATATCTTGTTTTAGTCGATAAATATGATAATCCAATTGGGTCAGAAGAAAAAGTAAAGTGTCATTTACCAAACGGTAAATTACACAGAGCATTTACGGCGTTGCTATTTGATAAAAGTGGAAGATTAGTTCTAACCAAAAGAGCTAAAGAAAAAATGCTGTGGCCCGGAGATTGGGATGGAACTGTAGCTAGCCATCCAAGAGAGCCTGAAACATATGTTTCATCGGCAGAAAGAAGAATGCCAGAAGAGATTGGAATTAATTGCAAAATGGATTATTTAATGAAATTTGAGTATCATGTACCATACAAAAATATTGGTTCTGAGAACGAGATTTGTGGAACATTAATCAGTATTGTTGATGAGTCAACAGTATTCAAAATGGTTGAAGGTGAAATTGATGAAATTAAATGGATTTCAGCAAAAGAATTACTTTCGGAAATTAGAAACAATCCAAAAATATATTGTCCTTGGATGTTAATTGCATTAGAATTACTAGACAAATCAGAAAAACCAATGTTAGAAAAATATAAAAGCATTTTGTCATCATGGATTAATTCAGAATTGCAAATAGAATTGAAAAAAGCAATTAGAGTTCATCTTCCAGATGACAAATGGAGATTAGTAAAATGAAAAAGACAAAAACGATTGAAAAAAATGCAAAAATTGTCAACAAATATCTAAATTTGAAACTAAAAGGAAATCCTAAAACACTTTATGATGCTGCAGCACATTTGATAATTCACGGCGGAAAAAGACTTAGACCTCATATGGTGATCAAGAGTTGTCAAATTTTAGGAGGAGATACAATGGTTGCGATACCAGCTGCTAGTGCAGTTGAAATGATACATAATTTTACATTAGTTCATGACGACATTATGGATAATGATGAAATGCGTCACGGTGTACCTACTGTTCATAAAAAATTTGGAATGCCAATTGCAATACTAGCTGGTGATGTGTTATTTTCGAAGGCATATCAAATAATTTCAGACTCAAAATTATCTAAAGATGCAAAAATCCAATTGGTGTCTAGATTAGCAAAAGCATGTGTGGATGTTTGTGAAGGACAATTATTAGATGTGAAAATGGCAGAGGAGAAAAGAATACCATCTCAAAAAGAATACATCACGATGATTGGAAAAAAAACTGCTGCGTTATTTGATGTATCATGTTCAATGGGAGCAATTTGTGCAACAAGTAATCAAAAAGATATTTCAAATTTATCAAATTTTGGAAGAAATTTGGGAATCGCGTTTCAAATTACAGGTGATCGAATTGGAGTGATGGGTGATCCAAAAATGACAAAAAAGCCTGTTGGAAATGATCTAAGAGAGTGAAAGAAATCACTTACAATTCTCATGGCAATACAATTAGCTACTGAAAAAGGTAAAAAAAT
>JACRND010000057.1 GCA_016234975.1 Nitrosarchaeum sp.
ATACATCCTTTTTGTAACTAAGTTATCCTTTCTTTTTGTCTCCCTTTCTATACAAACTTCCAAAGGACAGTCCACAAAAACTTCCACAAAATCTTTAATTTGACTCCGTGCCAAATTTCTCCACTTCTTCTTATGACCAGTAGCATCAATTATTGTATTGACTCCATCTTCTACAAGATTTTTTGCAATTGAGACTAACTTTGTATATGCAACATCCCTCTCCTTTTCCGTATATTCCAATTTTGGTGTTAAGCTCTTTCTTATCTCATCCATTCTCAAATGTCTAGCATAAACCCCTCTCATTTCCAATATTTTTAATAATTCTTTTGCAATCGTAGATTTACCAGAACCAGGTAATCCAGTTATCCATATACACCAACTCATTTTCACACCAATTTTAATCTTTCAAATAAGAATCGATATTTTTAATTTGGAATTCTTTCTCATTCAGAACATTCTTCACAAAATTTATTATATTCTTTTTACTGTCATTTATCAAATCAACTCTATCTTTTTTGAAGCCGTGTTTTACCATCCATTCTTTAGAATAGAATATGGGGTGAATGCACACAATTCCTCTGAAAGCAAAAAATAAAGGACAAACTTTGAACAGATTTTTGTCTTCCCCTTTTTTTAAATATTCATCAAAGAAAGTTTCAAACAATTTTTTAAATGGATCTTTAAATTCACTGCAAGACATGATCGAATAATTTATTAAATTCATAGTGAAAGAGGTGACATCATCTGCAGGTTCACCATATCTAAATCTACTTCTATCTAAAACAATCAATTTATCTCCATCGAACTGAATATTTCCAGGATAGAAATCTCCATGTACTACACATAGTCTATTAGAACAATCTTTTATTTTATCCCACCATTCTACAGATTTTTTCACAATTTCCACCAATTCTTTTCTTGTCGCAAATTCCATTTTTTCTGGAAAAGTATCAATTACACCCATCATCAATTCTCCGTGACCAACGAAATCTCTGACTACTCTTCTGTATAGTTGTTCAGCGTGAGGACCATCGTATTTCTGTTTATGCATAGTCGCCAAATACTGTGCCAAAATTTTTATTTTTTCAATATCCTTTTCATTTAATTTGTTTTTATCTCTAATTTGGTCCAAGTCATTCCAATATTCCACACCTCTGGCTTCTTCCATTATTATATAGAAATCTTTTGGCTCTCCAAATGTCATTAAACTGTTGTCTTCTTGAATAGAACCAGCATCTAAAACTTTTATGTGATTTTCTAACAGAGAACTATCCATCAAAGATCTGATTACTACACTTGCTCTATCAGCAGGATAGTCATGACCAAATCCTTCTGTTTTCAATGTCTTTAAAACAAATCTTTTATTTTGATTTTTTCTATCAACAACATCAATCGAAAAACCGATGCCATGAAATCCTTCGCCAATTTTCTTTATTTCCTTTATCTTATATTCAGAACCAAATTTTTCGGAAAAATATTTTCTAACTTTCTCTCCATTCAATTCAAACATATTGACAATTATAAATTCAATTAATAAATAGGCTGAATCAAAAGAAAAAAAAGATTTATTTGGCTTTAACTACTTCTAGACAGACACCAGCTGCAACAGTAGTTCCCATATCCCTTATTGCAAATCCTGCAAGTTCTGGAAAATCTGCTTTCTTTTCAATTACCATTGGTTTGGTTGGAACAACTTTAATCTTTGCCGCATCACCAGTTTTAATGAAATCTGGTTTTTCTTGTGCAACCGCTCCAGTTTTGGGATCTAGTTTTGCAATTATCTCTGTTATAGTGCATGCAACTTAAGACGTGTGGCAGTGGAATACCGGTGTATATCCCGGAGCTATAACCGTGGGATGTTGTAATACAATTATCTGTGCAGTAAACTCTTTAACAACTGTTGGCGGATTGTTTGGATGACCTGCAACATCTCCCCTTTTAACATCGGCCCTGTCAATTCCTCTTACGTTCACACCAACATTATCTCCAGGTTTTGCTTCTGGAAGTTGCTGGTGATGGATCTCAATACTTTTTACCTCGCCTTTTACTCCAGAAAGCTCAAAAACTAATGTATCATTAACCTTCAACACACCTGTTTCAACTCTACCAACAGGAACAGTTCCAACTCCTGTGATTGAGTAGACGTCTTGGATGGGCCATCTCAATGGTTT
Organism: Nitrosarchaeum sp.; assembly: GCA_016234975.1. Classification (GTDB taxonomy): domain Archaea; phylum Thermoproteota; class Nitrososphaeria; order Nitrososphaerales; family Nitrosopumilaceae; genus Nitrosarchaeum. Next base: position 2,172 of record JACRND010000057.1, read on the forward strand.
ATCTATTGGTTTTTCAGGTTCTTTGATATAGGCATCTAAAGTTTCAACCAAAGTCCCACCTTTGTACCATGGCATTTTGTCAGATTTCTTTGCAACATTATCTCCGACAAATGCTGAAATTGGAATTATTGGAAAATCTTCTGCTTTGAATCCAATAGTTTTGAGCAATTTAACTACATCATTCTTCACTTCATTAAACCTTTTCTCATCGTAATTTACGTTGTCCATTTTGTTCAAAACTACGATCATCTGAGTTAATCCTAACACTTTCAACAACCAAGCATGCTCTTTGGTTTGTTCTTGTACACCCTCTCCCTGTTTAGCGGAGACAACGAATATTGCGGCATCTGCTTGCGAAGCCCCTGTAATCATGTTTTTTACAAAATCTCTGTGGCCAGGACAGTCAATAATGGTAAAGAACCATTTC
>JACRND010000059.1 GCA_016234975.1 Nitrosarchaeum sp.
AAGAAAAATGGATTTGACATCATTCATGTCAGGCGAAATTCAAGAAAAGGCTACAAGGCTGGCGCGCTAAAATATGCAATGAAGTTTACAAATACAGAGTTTGTCGCAATATTTGATGCAGACTTTATTCCGCCAACGTGGTTTTTAAAAAGAGCAATACCATACTTTTCAAAATCAAACATAGGTCTTGTTCAGTGTAGATGGGGACACGTAAATGAAAACTATTCTTCCATAACACAGGCCCAAGCCCTAAGCCTTGACTTTCATTTTCTAATAGAGCAGCAGGCAAAGAGCAACTCGCACATTTTTATGAACTTTAATGGTACTGCTGGAATTTGGAAATGTGCTTGTATAGAAGATGCTGGTGGATGGCATACTGCTACACTTGTTGAAGATCTTGATCTAAGCTACAGGGCTCAAATGAAAGGATGGAAATGTGTTTTTTTGCCTGATATTGTAGTTGATGCTGAACTTCCAGTTCAAATGAATGCAGCTAAAAGACAACAATTTCGTTGGGCAAAAGGCTCCATCCAATGTGCAATTAAATTATTGGCAGACATTGCAATCAAACGTAAAGTTGCAGTAGAAGCAAAAATTCAAGCATTTGTCCAACTAACACGTCATATTGTTTATCCATTGATGTTGATACAATTTCTTGCATTGCCTGTTCTTTTAGCCTCGGACATGAATCTCTATTTAGTCAGTTTTATTCCTGCATTGACTATTGCTACATATCTTGCTATGGGTCCTGGGGCATACATTGTGATCATTCAAAGTATGTATCATAAATCTTGGAAATCAAAAGCAAAAATTTTGCCTGCATTACTTGTTTACAATGCAGGAATGTCTGTAAATAACAGCGTAGCTGTCTTTGATGCTATTTTTGGAAAGAAAAATGAATTTCTGAGAACTCCGAAATATGGGATTGTTAACAGAGAAGATAATTGGAGAGATAAAGCATACAATTTACCTTTTACAAAGACCACCTTGCTTGAGATCTTTTTTGGTATTTATGGACTAATGGGAATTCTGATTTCAATATTTTCCAATAATCCTGTCTTTGCACCTATTATTGGATTGCAAACTGTTGGCTTTTTTTATATCTCTTACATGAGCCTCTCTCATACAAGATTTAAAAGAATTAAATCACGCAATGTTCCTGTTTTAACCAAGATAGAAAAAATGGCAAAAAGGACCTATCAACTTGCAATGATTGGCGTGGTTGCAATTATTATTTTTGGAGGATTTATGGCAATCAGTGGATATCGTTCTGATGTTTACCCTCTTGATAGAATACGTGGAAATTTGGATGGCATAATTGGTTCTGCTGATCCTGTTGCAATTAAAACTCATTTGATTGCAATTAAACAAGATTTGACAATTGTCATGGAAAAATTACCTGAAAGCAAAAACCCTGTTTGGATATTTCCTACCGAATCTACAAACTTTCTTCGAATAGAACATGCCGTTGATAATATGCTTGTAAATGTTGAAACTATTTCTGGAGTCTCAGAAGACAGTGCTGCATTTCAGACGGGTATGACCAACATCGGTGAACGATCTTTGGCACTACGTCAAAACATTATGGATGCTACTCCGTACATGTTTGTCAGTGTATCTAATATTGTATTCAGTACAATGTGGATAGCTGCCATTTTAGGAATATTTGCAGCTCTAAAACGAAAGAAAGATCAACTAACTGCATTTGATGAAGCAACCGGCGTTTAGGAAATATTCAGTTCATTTCGTATTTCATCCACAGCTCTAATACCGTAAATATCTCTAATTTGTTGAATTCTGATTGATTCTTTTAGTAAATCTTTACCAATTGTATTTATTAAAATTGCAAATATGTCGCTAAATCTGATCTCCCACTTGTCTGCACAGTCCAAAATTTTACTGATTGCCCATTGTCTGACTTCACGTGGTAGTGGAATTTTCTCTCCTGCTTCTATTGATAACTTATCAAATAAATTCACAATCTCTGCTGTTTGTGATGCCATGTTTTCAAGATCTTTTACATCGCCATATTTTGATTCTGAATGCATTCTAATATTTGATTGATATTCTGATAGCTTTAACAATGCCATCATTTCTTTTGATGATTCTTTGGATATCTTATTTGTGGCACTTTTGACTGATTGCATTTCTTCAAATATTTTATCTGATTTTCTGTGAAATTCTGTAGTAGACGCATCTTGCCTTTTTAAAATATCTGAAACAGAAGAAATTTCTTGTTCTATGTTATCTGTCTTCTCAAAAACATTCTTTTTGAAATTTGAAAAATCCTCTTGGACTGATTTTAACCCCTCTCCTACAAATGCCGTAGAATCTGCTCTATGTGCTAATGAGTTTATTTCAGTTTCAATTTTATCGATTTTTCCAGAAATTCCTTTGATTGAATTCATACTCAAATTTGATGCAGAATCTGCATTTGCGGCAATTGTGGCAAACTGCTGCTTTAGCCCTTCAATAACTCCTCCTAAAGAATCAATTTTTGATGCTTTTCCAGCAACTGCATCAATTGCAATTTTAATTGCATCAAGTTCTAATTTTAGTTTTGATGCTGAATTTACCTCATCTTTGATCTTTCCAAGTTCCTGATTTAAGCTAGAAATTACCTGAGAACTCACTTCGATATTGTCTGTTTTTTTAATTATTCCTTCAACACTATTTTTCAGATTGTCAATTTCCTTACCTATGTCTAAAAATGAATCTGTCTTTCCAGATACTTTTCTAAGATCATCTCTTACTTCGTCAATTCTTTGTGCTATTTTTATTATCATTTGTGAATTATTTCTCATAGAATTCATGCTATCTTCTACTTGCTGTGATAATTCCTGAGTTTTTGGAGATGATTTTTGTAACTCGTTTATTTTGTTTACTTCTTCCTGAAGTCTCTCAGTCTGTTCATTAATTTTTGCAACCAAATTTGATTGGGTTCTTACATGATTTAATCCTGCATACAGTTTCTGTGTGTCATCTTCTAAAATATCTATTTGTTTTGATTGTTTCTGTATGTTTTCTAATGTCAAAGTTAACGTGTCGATCATCTCTTTCATAGAAACAAGAACTTTTTGATTGTCACCAAAAATCTTTGACATTGCTTTGATTTCTTTCTGTAATGCCTTACTGGAGTCTGTCACTGATGCTACTTTCTTTAATATTGCGGTAGGCGTAGGTTCACGTTTTATGATTTTTTTTGTTTTATCTGAAACTTTGTCTGTCTTTGTTTCTTTGATAGCCATATCTATTAGCAATAAAATATGATGATAAAAAAGTTAGGTGTAAAATAAAAAATGTAAAGAGTTACTTGTTGACAACTTCTGGCTCGTGAAGTAACTCATGAAAGGTCTTTTCAGCTAGTCCGTTTGCCGTGTCGATGAAACCTCTAGGACAATATTCACATTGAATCATATAGTACGGTATGGTACCGTACTATTAATATTTAGGTAATTGTGACGTTACCAATTATGCAGTCAGATACCCCAGGTCATTTCTCTACACTATTTTCAGCTGACCTACTCATCATTCTGCATTTAGATTAATGATAACTAGGCATAAAGAGGTTCAAACCATGATAAATTCACATAAAAGTTATGTTGAATTAAAAAATTTATTTTCGTTTATTGGACTTATGCGCAATTGTTTTTAAACAAATTTGTTAAATGATGCCGTGGATAACACCGTACTTCAGATTGATCCATCTGGAATTCATACTGTTTTGAATCAGATTATGGCTGGTTTTATTGATCAGATTGCTCATATTCCTCATACTTCGTTTGTTACTGATTTAGCTTTTATCATGATTATTGGTGCAATTGTGACTCTTGCCTTTTTTAAAATCAAACAACCTTTGATCATTGGATATCTTTTTGCAGGTATGTTGTTAGGACCTCTGTCTCCTCTTTGGTCTTGGATTCTTCCTCTGGGGAGTCATCCTTCTGATCTGTTGGACGGTGTAGGAATTTTATCTGGGTGTTATCTTGCTTCTTTTTGTAATCGGCATTGAATTTCCTTACGCAAAAATCAAAAGTATTGGAAGACTAGCAATTGGTGTGGGTACCATTGGTCTATTTACAACATTAGGTGCAGTTTTCTATGCTGCAAGTTCATTAGGATTAAATTCTATGGATTCTTTATTTATTGCCGCAGCACTTTCAATTTCTAGTACTGCCGTCATTGCAAAAATTTTAGAAGAGATGGGACGAATAAAAAGAGAATCAACAATCCTTGTATTGGGAATATTGATTGTAGAAGATGTAATTGCTGTCATTTTAATTTCGTCATTACAATCGATTGCTTTAGTTGGAACCGTATCTGTAGAATCTATTTTGATTATAGTTATTGTTGCAGCAGGCTTGATTGTTGGTACATTTACCATTGGAACAAGAATCATTACACCCTTAATTGATAGAGTTGCTGCATCTGAACATCATGAAATTTTACTATTGAGTGTTCTTGGAGTGTGTTTTGGCTATGCGTTATTGGCAAATATTGTTGGGTTGTCTGTTGCTATAGGGGCATTTCTTGCAGGAGTTCTCGTTGCTGAATCTAAATCATCTGAAGTTTCTAAACTCTTGGCAAGTCCAATTAAAGACATGTTTGTAGCTATTTTCTTTATATCGGTTGGTGCCCTGATGGATGTATCACAACTTCAAAATTATGTCATCATATCTATTGTACTAATTGTGGTTGCAATTAGCATGAAGTTTATGGGTAATCTGTTTGGCAACTTTTTATTCCGTCAAAAACGTGACAAAGCCATTCGTTCTGCATTTACATTATCTGCTCCAAGAGGTGAATTTTCAATTGTTATAATAAAAACTGGGGTTGATATTGGTGCTGTAAGTGCATTTTTGTTCCCATTAATAGGTGTGATTTCTATTGTCACTGCATTTCTTTCACCATTTATGATAAAAGCAAGTGACAAAGTGGTTCCAATGTTAGAAAAGAAAAATGTCTGATGAACTCAAAAAACTATCTGAACAAGTCCATGATGGTGTGACCACATTTGATTTTGATGGTAAGGATATTCCTTGTATAATTTTAGATGAAAGAAAATATGATGAAATAATATCTAAAGTTGCTGGAAAATCACTTGCGATTAACACTGATCTTAACATATTACAAGATGGATTAGGTCATGTTTTTGTGGAAATTATTTTAACATTTTCTCAAGGTGGAATTGTTGAAAAACTGCTAATCAACGCGAATAAGGATCTATTCTTTTTTCAATCTCTCGCAAAAACTTCAATGCTTGCACTTTAATCACCGAAATCTCATTATGGAAAAGATAATGTCTTTATGATTCAGTTACCTAGACCTGAAAAAGCTGAAAACGCATTAGAGATTATCGAACGTGGGTTGGTACAAAATAATCAAAAATAAATGGTGCAGTTACCGGGATTTGAACCCGGGTCACGAACTTGGCAAGCTCGAATATTAACCAAACTGTACTATAACTGCAACAATCCTAAGGAGTGAATTTGGATATTAAACTGTTTTTAACTATTACATCCAAGATGAACTATGGATGAAATACTAATGGGGAAAATTAAGCAAAAAATTCATGAGACTATTTCAAACAAAGAGGAAATACGACAACTTATTCAATTACTTTCAAACATTGATGATTCTAAATCATTTGCACTTGGCGTTGTTGTTGGTAGACTTTACAACGCCTTTTACTATCAAACAAAAAGAATTCTGAACCGGGAACCAACTGAATTCGAATTTACAGAGTTTTTAGAATTTGTTAAAAGTAAGAAATCTGATCTAGAAGATTTATGGTGACATTTTTTGTTCCCAAGGAATAACTTTGATTGTTGCAGTTCCTGGCAATTTTACACAAGCACTCTTTAGGGCTTTTTTTGCTTTTTCTAGATGTGGTGCATTAACATAAAACTCCATAATGCACTGTCCATGCTTTACTCTGGCACCTAAACTAGTAGCTTTTCCCCAGGCTCTTCTCATTCCCTCTGAAATTCTATCTGCACCAGCAGTTGCAATCATTTTATTTTCTCTAAGAAGAACATGAGGATAAATTCTGAGTCTGGAGAAATATCCTGTTTCTCCAGTTGTCTGTTCAAGTGTTTTATTTGCTGCTAATCTGCAAGATTCTATGGCCATATGTCTGATCTGAATTTTTTCGTTTATGAGTAATTGAACACAATAATCATAACTTGCTCTTTTTCCTCCTTGGAATTTTGCAATTTTTATCTGTGGATTACCTTTGATGAACTCTTTTCTACAGAATGGTTGTCCGTTTCCTACTCTATAATTAGCACCATGCATGATAACCTCAAACCAGAATGCCCATATTTTAACGGTTAGACAACCCACATTCGTATTCTCCAATGCTTATATGGCAATTAAGAAAAAAGTTTCAACTGCCAAAATACTATGCTTGTCTGCATACTCTGCATAATCTGGCTAAATTATGCATTTTCCCCAAAATTTCTTGAATGTGCCTTTGTCAAATTGTCAGGAGAAATGGTTAATGGAATCACTACGCAGACTACCTTTAGGTATAAAGTAAATCT
>JACRND010000060.1:0-12184 GCA_016234975.1 Nitrosarchaeum sp.
TTTCTAGTAGTTCTAGATCTAATTACCATCAACTGACCTAGTCTACATTCTGGACATTCTACTAGTCCATTTTTTGGAGAATTTGTCCCAAGAATCATGTATTTTCTCTCTTTTGATGACCAAGACAGATATCCATTAGTGTCCAAATATTGTATGATCTCTTTTTTGAAAATGTCTGTTTTTGACTTTGTAGCTTTTACAACATGTCTTGCTGTTTGTACAATTTGAAGATCTATTTTCTTTGAGGGCATTTTTCGTAATGAATTTACTAAAACAATTTTTATAGGGAATCTGGTCAGCGACATTAGTGGAAAAGGTTTGTGTTCTTGGTGCTGGTAGCACGAAATATGGAAAATTAGCTGACAGTATAGCCGATATCACTACTCAGGCATCAGTGGCTGCTATAGAAAGCGCAGGAATTGACCCTAAAGATATCAAGGCAGGGTACATTTCAAACGTCTTTGGAGTTGCTGACAAACAGGTACATCTTGGACCTGTCTTGATGAGTAACTTGGGAATTTCAGATAAACCATCATTATCAATAGAGTCTGCTTGTGGAAGTGGCTCCGTATCATTTAGAGAAGCCTTTGCAAATGTTGCAGCCGGTTTCTATGATTGTCTTGTAGTGACAGGAGTTGAAAAAGTAACTCATACTGGAACAGAATGGACGACAACTTACTTTTCATATTGCTCAGATTTCTTCTATGAAGGACAAGCTGGCGCATCATTTCCTGGATTATTTGCATCAATGGCAAGAGCATACTTGACAGAATTTAATGCAACAGAAGAAGACTTTGCTAGAGTTGCAGTAAAAAATCATGACAATGGATTTTTAAATCCAAAAGCTCATTTGCAAAAAAAGATCACAATTGATGATGTAATGAATTCAGCAGTCGTTGCAAGTCCGCTAAAACTTTATGATTGCTGTCCTTTCTCTGATGGTGCAAGTTCTGTAATTCTTTGCTCCGAAAAATTTGCAAAAGAAAACGGTAATGATTACATTGAAGTTATTGGTTCTGGCAGAGGTGGTTCACCTGCTGCATTACAAGGTCGTGAACATATGACTACAATTCCAAGTACAAAGATTGCAGCTGAAAGTGCTTACAAAATGGCAGGAATCACTGCAAAAGATATTGATTTTGCAGAAGTACATGACTGTTTTACAATTGCAGAAATTGTTGATACTGAAGATTTAGGATTCTTTGAAAAAGGAAAAGGGGTTCAAGCTGTTCGTGAAGGCAGAACAAAATTAAATTCAGATATTTCAATTAATCCCTCAGGTGGTCTTAAATCAAAAGGACATCCAATTGGAGCTACAGGTGTTGGACAAGTAGTAGAAGTATTTGATCAATTAACTGGTAGAGCTGGAGCACGATCTGTCAAAGATGCAAAGATCGGCTTGACTCATAACTTTGGTGCAACCGGAGCTAGTTGCGCTGTTCACATATTCCAAAGTGTATAAAATGTCTGTAAAAGAACAACTCATCGAAAAAGCAAAAGAAGGCAAAGTCCTTACTCATAAATGCACAAAATGTGGTCATCTACATCTCTCTAATGTCTATTATTGCGAAAATTGCGGTAGCAAAGGATTTCAGGATGAGATTTTGGAGGGCATAGGCTCAGTAGCCACGTATACAATAATCACAGTTCCGCCAGCAGGCTTTGAAAAATATACCCCATACGCCTTTGTTGTCTTACAGTTGGATAAGACCAGCCTGAGAATATCTGGATTTATGGCAGGAATAGCGACTCCTAAAGATCTTCCAATTGGAACTAGAGCAAAAATTACTGGTTTTGATGAACGTGGCATTATCATGGAAAAACAGTAAAATTATTTGTTTGAATTATTAAAAAAAATCATAATCATTTCTTAATAATTTTGTAAAGATGATCATTTTGATGTCTGTAGAAATTACATGTGGTAAATGTGGAGAAAAGATCGCTAATATGAAAATGCTAAAAGCTCTAAAAGATGTAATGAGTCCATACAATGGAAAGTGTCCATCATGTGGACAAAAGTTGTCAACATCTGAATTTTCTCTGGATGTACAAGAAAACTGATCTAAGATCTAAAAATCTTTATGGTTTTTTATTTTTTTGTATGTTTGTAATGTCACAATAACATCCAAATTTTGTTTGAATAATAAAACCGATCTAGAAGATCTAAAAACGATCTAGTCATAAGTCTTATTTACTCCTTTTTTAGTGAAATAGTATGGAATTGGATGAAGAACTAGAAGAGCCAAAGCGAAGTGGAATTCTTCAATCCACATCAAAGCGTGTAAGAATGATCTTTTCTGTAATGGCAAGTCCAAACAGAATTGATATTTTAAGAATCTTAAATTCAAAAGGTCCATTAACTTATTCCGAATTAAAGTCACTAGCAGGATTCAAATCCAAAAAAGAGAGTGGCAAATTTGCATATCATTTGAGAAAATTATTGAGACAATCTCTTGTAGCACTAAACAAATCTGAAAGGCGTTATACAATTACAAATCTTGGAAAACTTGTCTTAAGCTTGGCAAGACAAATTGAAGAACGATCAATTATTGAAAGTGGAAAGATGTATGTTAGAACATCACACGAATCAATTGAAGAATTCAATTCCCATAAAATTATTCAATCACTCGTACGTGAAGGCAGTCTTCCATTGGAATTAGCTCAAAAAATCACTGAAGAAGTTGAAAATAGAATTTACAAATATCAGACAACCTATCTTACAGGGTCTCTTATACGGGAAATGGTAAACTCTGTTCTTTTAGAACATGGTCATGAGGAATACCGCAATAAACTAGCACGCCTAGGCCTGCCTGTATATGAAGTTCAAGAGATGCTCACAAATCTGGATAATGTGGATAATGGTGCAGAAGGCCTACTTTTCAATACTGGTCAGAAAGTGTTTGCAGAACATTTACTCACCAACGTATTACCAAAAGACGTTGCCGATTCACATCTTTCTGGTGATATGCACATTTCAAATCCAGGAATTTGGTCAATGATACCTGATACAATATTTGTTAATGTAAAAGAACTGATTGAAGATGGAGTCATTCTTGGCGGAAAATATCTTGATGTATCAAGAATTACATCATCAAAATCAATTGATGACCTTACATCTTCCTTGTCAATAATCATATCGTTACTTTCCAAAGAAGCTTCACAAGAAATTGTACTTGATGGATTAATTCCACTATTTACAAAACACTCAAAGACCATTCCAGAACTTGAACAAAAACTAACAGATGCATTTGCTACTGCATCTACTACATCGAAATACAATAGAAAAGCTACTAATGTTTCAATTAGACTTCAGTTAGGTTCTGATCTAAAAATTGTTAATGCAATAATTAACGCATACAAAAACTACACAAAGATAACCCCAATTCCAAAAATTGGTTTGATTATAGATTTTGATAAAGGAAAAGTTACTGATGTTTCTGAAGCATTAGCAGAAATAATTTCAATTGGTGGAAAAGTAATGTTTGCAAAAGGTGAAGTATCTAGTTATGGTATTACAAATGGTACAACTAAAAATTCTGGTCCACTTGCAATAACACTACAATCTGTTTCAATCAATCTTCCACGACTTGCATTTGAATCAAATAAAGATGAAACATACTTTAGAGCAAGACTTGCATTACTTATGAAACCTGCATTATCTTCTATGGCATTAAGAAAGAAAGATATCTCTGATCTTACTAGAAGAGGACTAAATCCAATTCTTGCAAAGAATACACAATACATGCAAAGAAGTTCTGTATCACTCATTGTTAATCTCGTAGGCCTAAAGGAATCTGTTTTCAATATTCTCGGATTCCAAGACAATAAAGAAGGAAAAGACATACTCAACAAAGTAATAGAAACTGCAGTTGACGTTGCGGCTAAAAAAGGCAAGGAACTTGGCGATATTGTGGCTATATCTATGACTGAAACTGAGGGATCTACTCGATTTGCAAACCTAGATGGTGAGAAATACGGTAAAAACTCTGCTCTTAGTTCTATGGATAGTGACTCGTACTCACAAGGAATAGTCCTTAATGCCTCTGAAATAGGCGATTACACAAGCAAAACCGAGATTATATCTGAATGTAACAAACTATCTAAATTACTCAATGGTGGCTTGTTAGTTAGACTAGATATTGATCAGAATGCCACTCCAGCTGATATCAAAAAGTCTATTGAGAAAGCAGCAGAACTAACATCTTCATTCAAGCCTGTAAAAAAAGTAGCACTCTGTGGTGAATGTGGATTCAAAGATGAACCCTTTGTAGACAAGTGTCCAAAGTGCAAGTCTTCGTACGTGATCTGAAATTCATAAATCTAAAACTAGTTCCGATCATTTTAGAAAATATTTTGATCAGTTTCAGATAGGCGATCTTCGTCAGATACTGCTAATGTAACGCCTGTATGAATTTCATAATAGCGGTGTTAAAAAAATTGACTCATGAAAGGGGCAAGATCAAAAATTTTCGAGCACACAAGTTATAACCACATTCTTCTTACCTTCTACGGGGAGATTATAATTGGATAAATCACAAATAGAAAGTACTATCAATGAGATCCGTAAGCGCAGTGGCGCTGTAACGGCTTTCAATCAAGATAAAATTTCAAACGCTATATTCAAGGCGTTGGCAGCCACCTCTAAAGCCGACCGTGCGCTAGCCGATCAACTTGCAAATAAAGTCGTGCAAAAATTAGTCGAACAAGGATTCACAAGTTCTAGAACTCCTAGTGTTGAGGATATTCAAGACATTGTAGAATCCACCCTTATCGATTGTGGCAACAGCGACATTGCAAAAGCTTACATCGTTTACAGACATGAACGAAGAAAATTAAGAGACGAAAAAATGAAAGTCTTAAACACAAAATCTTTAGATACCGTCTCAAAGAATTTTGATCTAAATTGTTTGAGAGTATTGGCGTCTAGATATCTTTTCAGAAATAGTAAAAATGAAATCACTGAATCTCCTACTCAGATGTTTGAAAGAGTAGCAATTCTAGTTGGAGTTGGTGATATTCTATATGATGCCCAAGTATTTGATAAATCTGGAAACATTACCCAAAATACTGAAGAAGCACGTACATATCTTGAGAAATTAGACAATTTTGATTACAAATTCAAGATTGGAGAATACTTCCTAAACAAGTGGCACTTTAGATCTTTAATCAACCACTACGTAACACTTGCAAACAAAGGCCAAATGAAAGTTAGCTTTAAAGATCTTCTAACACTGCTTGCAGCCAAAAAATTCGATAACTATGCAGACAAGATCACAGAATACTTTGAATTGATGACTGCACAAGACTTTCTGCCAAATTCACCAACAATGATGAATGCCGGTGGTAGACTAGGTCAGCTTTCCGCCTGCTTTGTTCTTGGAATGCCAGATGACATGGAGCAAATCATGAAATCAACTTCTGATGCAGCATTAATTTTCAAATCTGGAGGCGGGGTTGGAATCAATTACTCTGATCTTCGTGAAGAAGGCGATATTGTGGCATCAACATCTGGTGTGGCATCAGGTCCTGTCTCTTTTATGAATATCATCAACACAGTAACTGAGGTTGTAAAACAAGGCGGAAAGAGAAGGGGAGCTAACATGGGAATCATTGAGGCTTGGCATCCAGATGTTGAAAAATTCATTACAAATAAAACCGAACCTGGCGTACTGGAGAACTTTAATGTCAGTGTAGGTATATGGGAAGACTTTTGGAATGCACTTGTAAACACAGATGATGGTAAGTACATGTTACGTAGTCCACGTGACAGAAAACCCGTAAGAGAAATCAATGCACATCAATTAATTGATTTGATAGCTCTGTCTGCATGGAAGAGTGCAGAGCCTGGATTGATCTTCTTTGATCAAATTAACAAATACAACGTATTTGCCAAAGCAAGACAAGCTCCACTGAGAGCTACAAATCCATGCGGTGAGCAGAGTCTATACCCATACGAATCATGCAACCTCGGTTCGATCAACTTGGTAAATCTTGTAAAAAGAAAGGCTGATGGAGAATACGAGTTTGATTGGCAAAGATATGAAGAAACAATCAGAAAGACAACAAGATTCCTAGATAACATCATTGATGTGAATCATTATCCTGTAAAAGATATCGACATTGCATCAAAAGATTCTAGAAGAATTGGATTGGGTGTGATGGGAGTTGCAGATCTCTTGTACAAATTAAAAATTCCGTACAACTCCAAGGAAGGATATGAGCTACAATCAAAATTATCTGAAGCACTGACTTATTATTCCATGGAGGAAAGTGTAGCCCTTGCAAAATCTCGAGGTGAATTCCCGCTTTGCTCAAAGACAGAATATCCGGAAGGGAAGATTCCAATTGCAGGATATTATGAGAAACCAAAAGAATCACACTGCTATGAATGGGATGCACTAATTGATAAAATCAAGAAACATGGAATAAGAAATGTCTTGACTACTACAGTAGCTCCTACAGGAACACTATCTATGATTGCTGATTGCTCAAACGGAATGGAACCGGCATTTGCTCTAGTGTTTGAAAAGAGAGTAACCGTTGGCAGATTCTTCTATACCAACAAGATTGTTGAGGAAGTACTCAAAGAACATGGCCTGTATAGCGATGAACTTCTTGCAAAGATTGCAGACAATTATGGGTCTCTAAAAGGAATTCCTGAAGTCCCACAATGGATGCAAGATGTCTTTGTCACTGCAATGGATATTCACTGGGCAGATCATCTGATGGCTCAAGGTGTATGGCAAGATTGGATAGGAAATGCAATTGCCAAGACAATTAACATGCCATATGATGTAACTGCAGAGGACGTAAAATCTGCGTATCTACTGGCTCATGAATTGGGACTAAAAGGAATCACAGTATATCGTGATGGTTCCAGACATAAACAAGTACTTCACATGACAAGTGAAAATGCACAAAAAACATTTGATGTCACGCCAAGTGAATATGTTACTGGATATGTAACAACTATGATTTCAAATCCATACATCAAATCCCAAGTACATAATGCACTTGAACTCAAAGTTCATGATGAAGAAATTTCATCTGAAACCATGAGACAAGAAGAAGTATCTGAAGATCGTTTATGTCCAACATGCAAAAACAATCTGATATTTGTAGAAGGATGTAGCATCTGCATAGAATGTGGATTCAGCGGTTGTACTTCTGGATAGAGAACAGAATCACAACTCTTTTACTTCCTTTTGCTTTTCATTTAGTATGGATAAGAAGATTTTAGGAATATCTGTTGGTATTGCAGTAATTGCCGTAATTGCAGTAGTGTTAATTACACCAAACTTACAACTAACCAGTCAGAAACATAATGAAAAAATTGGTCTTGTAATTAACACACCAAATCCATCTGTATCTTTGCAGGACTTGAAGCAAATTTACTCTGATGCATCTTCTACCGGAATTGGGAGAAGCAACGTGTATCTGTTTTGGAATATTGTTGAGCCTGTAAGAGGAGAATTCGACTGGAAACAATCAGACGTTTTGATGAGTTTTAATAAAAAAAATGATCTCAAAGTTACACTGTATTTCTCTGTGATTAATGGAGAAACGCTAGGACCTTTCCCAAACTGGATTGGAAAACCATCCCTTAACACAATTGGGGAAGACAGGCTAGTTAACGTTCTTGATGCAATATTATCTCGCTATGACATTATAGATACAGTCGTAATTGCTGGCGAAACAGAATCACAATTTCGTTATTATGAGCAAAATATTCCTGTGTACAAAGAACTTTTCAACGGAGTATACACCAAATTAAAAGAAAAGCACCCCGATGTAAAGATGGGAAACGCATTTGCCTTACATAATGTATTAAATAAAAACTTGGAACATATTGTGACTGACCTGGCACTTGGAGATTTTGTTGCTTTCTCATATTCTCCAGTTGATAGCTTAAATGACATTGTCAAAACTCCTCAAGAGGCTAAAGACGATTTGCAAAAAATATTTGAAATCATACCTGATAAAAAAATTGGGCTTTTTGAGCTTAGTTGGAGCACATCTGATTTTGTAGGAGGAAACAATACATCTCAGAAGATGTTTCTGGAAAAATCATTTGAATTTTATAAAGAAAATGAATCTAAAATGGAATTTCTTACATGGTATAGACAATATGATAGACCTGATGGCACATGTATTGTTGAAAAACCAGATATTGGCAATCAAACCATCAGTATAGGCGGTTCTAGTTTAGGAACTAGTGAGCATGTAATTGAACGATTAAGCCATTACATTTGTAGTTCTGGATTATTGGATGTTAATGGAATTCCAAAACCTAGTTGGAATGAATTTAAAAATCAGATAGAAATGATCAACTAAAATGATCTCTCTGATTTTAGCAGAATCTGCATTAGAACTCATTCCTTTGGAACTACAAGATCATCCTTCGGTATTATCACATGCACAAAAACTAGGAAAAAACCCATCTGAAATATTACTTGATAATTCTTGGCATTTTGCTGCCATGAAAGGAATCAATAATGAAATCAAACGAGGAAGACCTGATTTAGTACATTTTTCTATATTAGAGGCAACTACAATTCCACTGTATCTACAAAATAAAATTAAAGTCTATATTCACACAATTGACGATAAAGTAATTTACATTGGAGAAA
The DNA here is from genome assembly GCA_016234975.1 of Nitrosarchaeum sp. Taxonomy (GTDB): domain Archaea; phylum Thermoproteota; class Nitrososphaeria; order Nitrososphaerales; family Nitrosopumilaceae; genus Nitrosarchaeum. The sequence goes on from JACRND010000060.1 coordinate 8,631, forward strand.
ATGTTCACATCCCAAAATCATATCATAGGTTTGAAGGTTTGATTGAAAAATTATTTTTAGAAAAAACCATACGATCTGATACTGGCATATTATTGGAAATCAAAGAAAAATCGTTTTCTGAACTAATTAATGAAATAAAGCCGTCAAAAATTATTGGTTTTTCAACCAAAGGAGAACTCAGATCATTTGAAAAAATCAGCTCAGAAATCTCAGATAATACATGCATAGTTATAGGTGGATTCCAAAAGGGTCATTTTTCCGAATCAATAAAAAGCAAAATAAATCACTTATTTTCAGTTGATAACTTGTCTTATGAGGCACATGTGGTAATTGCACGCATACTATACGAGTATGAAAAAACCATTTTTATGTAGGAAATTAAGTTTGTCTTCTTGTGCAGTCATAGTATAGCCTGGTTAGTATTCGGGGTTTCCAACCCTGTGACGCGGGTTCGAATCCCGCTGACTGCACTTTTTTAATCTAAAGAGAACCAATTTTTAGCTGCGTTATGAATAGTCATTGTGAAACCAGCTCTTAGAAAAATCGCATTAGAGAGAATGCAGATTCTAATTAATAGCGCAATTTCTAACGCAAAAATGAATCCAGATCTTTCTCAACGACAAGCATCACTTGCACGAAGAATTAGTACAAGGTACAAAATCCGTATGCCTTATGAACTACGAATTGTTTTTTGTAAGAAATGCAAGTCATTTATCGCACCTGGAATAAACTCCAAAATTCGTCTGGGAAGAACATCAGTAAAATCGATCAGAATTTCGTGTAACCTATGTGGGCATACTTATCGTAAAATAATACCTCGATAGATATTCATCAATAATATATCATCGAAATAAAGAAGCGTGGTTTCATTGTGGATTAAAGAACTTATGTGACGCATTTGGCATTATATGACTATAATATTGAAAATCATATGATGTTTTTATAACTAGTACTGAGTAAATACGTGTTAGAATGAATATACTAGCAACACTGGTTTTATTATCCATATGTTTGAGCGTGCTGAATTTTGGAAGCGCATTTGGATCTGATTATACTGACTATAATCCTCAAAATCTACCATTACATCACAAGACTGAGGACAAAGTTATCGATGAATTTTTGTCATGGAATATTGAGGATAGACATGATTTCAAATTCTCTGATTCTCTTACTGTCTACCACGATCTAGAAAATTTCATACATTTTGACGGAAAATATGATTTTATGTTATTCAAGTCCAACAAAAATGGCACTATGTCAAAGATCTCAATATTGGTCTTTGTTAAACCTCATTTTAATAATGCAAATAACATGACAGTAATTGAACAAAAAGATTCCTTTAGTCTTACATTAAATAATAATGATGGCTATCATGCAGAATTTTCAATTTTTGATGGTAACCAATGGATTAGTATTTCATCACCTGTAATTTTAAAGGAAGAATGGACGAGCATATTTGTAGAATTTGATGGATCTTCAATCAAGCTACTTGTCAATGACGTAAACCTAGTGGAAAAACAACTCGATATTACAAATCCAATTTTTGGCAGATATGATAATTTGCTGCATTCTGATCATGAAATTGTTTTGGGAGCATCAAAATCAACAGGAGGCTTTTCTGATTTTTATTCTGGTGATATTGATGAAGTGCAGCTCTATACAAACAAAATAACTGAAAATTTTTCTGGTAAAACGCTAGATACGTTTGAAAATACATCTTTGCAATTATCAAACCAGACATCCGTAACACCAACAAACCAGACATCCGTAACACCAACAAACCAGACATCCGTAACACCAACAAACCAGACATCCGTAACACCAACAAACCAGACATCCGTAACACCAACAAACCAGACATCAATGGCGCCTGTAGAAACTATCCCTCCACAAATCATCGAAGATTTCAAACTAGATAATTCCGACAATGTTGAGATTTTAGGAAAGATAAAGTCCGAAAACAAGTCAGAAGTTGTTTTTGATGGAACACAAATGATAAAGAAGGATGGAGATTCTACCAAAAAATTAGTGCATTTTACAATTTCTTCATGGGTAAAGCCTGACTATGATAAAGGCTCCTCTGACTTTACAATTATCAGCAAAGAAAAAACATTTGCGCTTGGAATTCACAATATAATTCCGCCACCAAAAACTGCCTGGTTTACAGTCTTTGATGGAATAGAATCAAACCTAGTGACCTCATCAACAGGGATTGGTGAAGAGTGGACAAATGTTGTAGCAACATATGATGGCTCTAAAATTAAATTGTATGTTAATGGCAATTTAGAAAATACACTTGATGTTAGTATTCCTTACTTTACTATTTATGGAAAGTTTATTGAAATTCCTCTAAGTTCATTAGAATCTGATTCTGATTTGACTGTAGGTGGCACCCACCAACACATTGCTGATGCTCATGAAATAAAAGATCTCTACTCTGGGAAGATCAATCAAATAGTATTGCTAAATTCAACTTTGACTGACGATCAAATATCTGCCGAATATGCAAAAGATCTACCACAATATCAGTCACTTGACAAAGAGCTAAGCATAGAAGAATTAACAGAAATAATTAGACAAGAACAAAACCAAACCGGCGCTAGCATTACATCTCAAAATTATACCAGCCCTGAAATCCTAGAGCCTGCAGTATCTCCACAGCTTGTTCCTGTTGATGGAAACTTTATGATTACTGAAGATGCAGAACTACATCTCGAATTTTATAGCAAATCTGATTCATTGCTAAAGGAATTATTCGAACTAGACTCTGCTACGACTTCATTACTTGTAGAAACACAACAAATTATAGATTCCATTGATGCTGATTCTACAATTTCGCCAAATCCTCTTGGATTCTTGTTTGAACTAGAGAGATTAATTCCCAATGCCGATGGAGCACAACCAAACGACATCGAGACTCTAAAAACGTCACTAACTAGTCTTCAATCAAAACTCTCTAATTTGAAATCCAAGATAGAAGAGCTAAAAACAATGGAGAATCTCAATATTAATGACATTAAAGAGCTAAAGGCTCAACTCAAAGAGACAATTAGTGAGATCAAATTAATTGCATCACAGCTAGAAAAATCAAATCTGAAATCACAAGGAGCAGACCTGAAAAGCTCAGCAGACTCTGCGGAAAAAACGAATGACTTGCTAACTCCAGAAAAACAACGAGGCAAATGGAAAGACAATGATGGAGAGATTAATACCAAAGTTTTAGACTCGCATGGAAATCCTGTCAATCTCTATGTGTCTTATGAGAAACTAGTAGATGGCAAGTTTAACCTGAGAATCTCCCCAAACTCTGATACCAAGCCTGGAATCTACAAGATTGTCTCAACTATACTTGTAAACGGAGAAGAGCATACTGTGGAAAGCCAGTTTGCATGGGGTCTTGTATCACTTAACACAAAAAAGAGCATCTACCATCCAAATGAGACAGCAGAGTTTGTAATTGTTGTACTTGATTCACAAGGACACCCTGTATGTGATGCTAATCTCTCAATGAGTATAACTGATCCAAATTCTGGTTCTACTTTACTGACTACAGG
>JACRND010000060.1:12230-13057 GCA_016234975.1 Nitrosarchaeum sp.
AGGAAATGGAATTTTACAAGATTCTGAATGTGGTCTGTATGATGCATCATTTGTAACTGGAAGTGAAGGAACATACAATGTTAGTATCAATGCAAAAGCATCTGGAATTGACACATCGTTTGGTACGACATTTGATGTTTTATCAAGATATTCTTATGATATTATACGAACAGCACAAAGCAAGATTGATCCAACAAACAATCCAAATTCTTTTACTGTAAGAATCGACATTGAATCATTTACTGGAAATGAACCAGTTGCAATCAAAGAATATGTTCCATCTGTGTTTAATGTCGTAACTGATGCACAGATTACAGTTGTAGGAAACCAGAAAGTTATAGAGTGGAACAAGAATTTGACTGATGGAAAAACATACATCGAGTACACATATTCCATTCCACTAGAGTTTCCTCAACTATATTCACTAGGTCCTATTGAAATCAATAATTTCCAGGAAATATTTTATGAGACAAGACCTTGGTTTGTTGCAGCGGATCCTACCCCTGAAAAATTTGGTGCAACAGCAACATCTACTGGAACATACACCAATCAAAATAGTGCTACAGCAGTAAATACCGATGATACAACTTACTGGGGAGCTACTTCCGGTGGTGGCAGAATGCTTGCAGGCGAAACAGGTACCGTAACTAATTTTGGTTTTACGACAAGTGATATACCGACCGGTGCTACAATTACCAACATATCAGTAAGAGCATTAATTGATAGTTCTATTGGGACAAATAATCTTCTATATACATTAACATTACAAGGTGTAACTGGAACATGTTCCCAAACATTTACTCTTAGCGGTACAGGTGCTAATACAT
>JACRND010000061.1 GCA_016234975.1 Nitrosarchaeum sp.
ATTATAATTTTTGTACTATCTTTAGCGAGCTCACCACAAGCGCATAGATCTTCAGGAAGACCACATGTATTACAAATTACCGCCATACGTTCTAAATTATTCCGATTTTACGCACTATTAAGCCTTGTTTGAGATATGAATAAGATTACAAAATAATTGTATTTTTTAGAGAGAAATGTCAACTCAAAATATGTCAAAAGATCTTACAAAAAAGGCAGCTGAAATGTTATTGAAAGGAGCAACTTTGCTAAGTGAACCATGCCCGTATTGTGCAGGAGTAAGAGTAATGAAAGAAGGCCATGCATTATGCATAAGCTGTGGCAGAGAGCCTGAGAAAAAAGAGATTCCAGTTGAGATCAAGCAGCAGACAGAAAAAACAGGGTTAGAGATCACATTAGAAAAAAAATTATCAGAACTATCCAAGGAGTTAGAACAAGAAACAAATCATGAAAAACAACAGGAGATTCTAAGATCAATCAATTCCCTCATAGAAACAATGGAAAAATTGAAGAAAAAACAATAAAGTATTTATGTCAAAATTCAAGCTTTGAAAAACAGCAATGAGCAGTAAAAAGAAAGGGGCACCACTACCGGCATCAAGTGGAGGTCTCATGAGATTCTTTGAGGATGAGACTAAAGGATTCAAGGTTGATCCAAAAATTGTTGTTTCAATCCCAATCAGCTTAATTGTGGTTTCATGGTTAGTTGATATATTTATAACTCCTTGATAGGACATGGAAAAATCCTCAGATGATGTTTCAAACATACACAATAGGTTTTCCCTTACACTAATCAATCCAGCATCACATTACTTTTCTCTAGTAGGATCATTAGTTATTGCAGCGGTAATTACAGCTACTGTTTATTTTGGATATATTGGTTCAGTTGAGAGTTGGTTTAGAATTCCAGCTGTAATTGGAATATTAGCATTAACTCAGTTAATTGATACACGTTTCACCAGAAAAAAAGAGTACTCAAAATCACTACATGCTTCTCTTTTTGGAAATATGTTGTGGATTGCAGTATTACTAATGGGACTACTTGCAAGTGTTGTACTAGTAAAAGAAGCATCATTATTCTTTGTAACATATGGAATGTTCCTATTTGCTAGTTTTAGGATTGGAATTTTTACCACAACTTTAGGTGCGAGTATCAGAAAAGCATGGGCAATATGCATGGTGCAACCACTTGCAATGTTCCTAGTAATGATTCCTTATGAGATGTGGAGTTCGATGTTAACAGATCCAATGGCAATAGGATTTGGAGCAGTGTTTTTGATAATTGCCAGTGTTTGGTCTGTGTTAACGGATAGAGCTGGGAGACCAGGTATGGAAAGCACACATAAAACAATACAGGCATACTTGGCATCACAAGGCAATGACTTTACAGAAGCTGAAGAGATCATTGAACAGCGTTCATACAAAACTAAAGTATCTACATCTCAAATAAGACTTCGTTCATCAAACGGAGACACAGAATTTAGAATGGTATTACCTGAGATTCATCCAGGTCCATATCACCCAGTTGGGGGAAGTAACATACCATATTTGATTTACAAAAATCTAGATTCTTCAGCAATGATCATGCATAGTATTTCAGATCACTCGTTAAATCTTCCATCAAAAAATGAAGTGGAAAACTATTTGAAAAATTTAGACAGAAGTGTGGTCAAAGAAGAAGGACTTGTATGCACAGAGCCAGTAACTGTCCAAATTAACAAAGCCAGAGTCACAGGATTACTCTTTGGAAATAATCCACTATTGTTTCTCTCTTTATCACCACATGGTATGGAGGATATTCCAAACTATATGAAAAAAGAAATCGAACAATATGCCAAAAATAGAAACTATGTCAGAATATTGATTGTCGATTGTCATAATGCAATGGGTGAAGAAATTTCAAAAGAAGACGGAGAAGATATGTTAAAAGCAGCAAAGTCTTGTCTGGATTCTTTAATTACAAAGGATAGCTATCCAATAGAATTCGGCTATGCGAATTCAGACAGCATGGATGTATGGACAGAGGATTTAGGAATGGGAGGCTTAGGGATAGTATGTCTAAAAATTAATGATAAAAAATTCTTTCTAGGATGGGCAGATGCAAACAATATGAAAAATGGAGTAAGAGAAAAAATTGTGGAGAAATTTGCAAAGCAAGGATATCAATTATTAGAAATTTGCACTTCAGATACACATTATGCACCAGTTAAAGCCAGAAACAGAAATGGATACTACCAATTAGATGCAGAAAAACTAACCAAGTGGTTTTTAGAAATTGCAAAGAATGCAGAATCAAAAATAACATCAGCAAAATTTGAAATTTTGGAAAATGAGGCAGATGTAAAGATTATGGGACAGGGAATATACGAGGACTATTCCAAAGCACTAGACAATTCCCTAAAAATAACAAAGGGGTTCATGATTGGAAGTGTCATATTATTCATAATTACTTTGTTCCTATAGTGTTCATCTGATCAAGATTGCCATAAAATTCATCTACAAACGATGAAAATTGAAAAATAGGAACTATGGGCACTTTGTCTATGAAATCGATCTTATCATGGTATAAAGTTACAATTACAGGTACAGCCATAGCACCAGGAGTTTTTAAAATGTAATGTTTTGTCCTGGCAATTTGTTTTTTCACTGCAGATGATAACGTAGAAGAACTATAACGTTTCCAATGTTTACAGTCAATTAGCATAGCAATACCTAACCGTATACCAACTACATCAATTTCCATTCTAGGTTTGGTAAGAATTAAATTTTTTATAATTGCAAAGTTTTTTGAGTATAAAATTTCAGCAACTAACCCCTCAAAATCCTTCCAATCAAGCATAATTGAAATTTCATCTAGTGGACCACCATTTTTTATTAATTCAATTGCAGCTTTTAATTTATCACCATCTTCAAAATAATACTTGTTTTCTTGTTTTGTTCCAATTCCAGTTTTAATATATCCGTCCAGAATTTTTTGTGAATCAACAGTATTTGTTTTTGTAATAGCAGTAAAATCTTCAACAGAAATACCACCGGGAATAATTCCATTTAATCCAGATAGTGTGATTTGATTAAATTTCATATTATTTTTCTTTTGGAATTAAGAAGATATAGGTTTTAGGAGATTTGTCAAGAGATTGTTGTGAAATAGGTTTTATTACAACCAAACTAAATGACGGTTATGAAACTATTGCTAGTATTCATACTAGCTCTTGTAGTCGTATCTTTAATTCATAATGATTCATTTGCAGAAAAAAGTACATTTTTTGATTCTGTGAAGTTTATTCAGTATTTAGATGAAAATACGGCACTTGAGGAAGTAAGAAATGGGAATTTAGATATGTATTATTATAGAATTTCCTCAGATAGATTAGAAAATCAGAAATCACGAGAAGGGTTAGAAGTGTTTGATTCAGCTGGGGGATCTTACAGCATACTAGTAAATCCAGCAGAATCAAAGGAATTTAATCCATTTTCAATTAAAGATGTCAGATTTGCATTAAACTATCTAATAGACAGAAAACTGATTGTTAATGAATTGATGGGCGGTTACGGTGCACCCATTATCTCTTACTATAGTCCTTCAGACCCAGAATATCTCACCATAATAAAGCAGTTAGAGACATTCGATTTCAGATACAACTCAATATTGGCAGAGGAGATGATTTCAAACGCACTGAAAGAAAGAGGGGCAATAAAATCAAATGGTCAATGGGAAATCGATCACAAACCAATTGGAATTACAATTTTTATCAGAAGTGATGATCCTGTAAGAAAATCCATTGGGGAAATTTTAGCTTCAGAATTAGAGAAAATTGGGTTCACAGTAAAAAAAGACTATGGTGATTTGAACAAGGCTTTTGTTGTTGTGTATGGTTCGGATCCGGCAGAAATGAAATGGAATCTATACACAGAGGGTTGGGGAAGATCAGCATTTGTAAAATATGACTCAGTAGGATTAGCTCAGATGTATTCTCCATGGTTTTCAAATATGCCGGGATTCAATAATCCTTCATATTGGAATTACAAAAATGAATACCTCGATACAATAACTCAGAAAATTTACAATGGTAATTTTCAGTCAGAAGATCAAAGAGCAGATTTGATTCAAGAGGCAATTGCTGAGGGAATTGATCAATCAGTTAGAATTTTTCTAGCAAGTAAAATTGATCAATATGTAGCAAACGAAAAAATGAATGGAATAATTAATGATTTAGGGGCAGGGGTTCCAAACAGATTCACCCCGATTAATTCCAGAAATAATGATAAAGAATTAGTCGTTGGGGTTAAGCAGATCTACCAAGGGGCTTGGAATCCAGTAATGGGATTAAGGGACACATATAGCAGACAAATCTGGGGAGTAATTTCAGACCCAATTACTTTTAAACATCCATTCACAGGAAAAACATTTCCAGTCAGAGCAAATTGGAATGTAGAGACTGCAGGACCTAATGGAAAATTAAATTTGCCAGATGATGCAATAATGTGGGATCCGGTGGAACAACAGTGGAAAAAAGTACCACCAGGAACTCAAGCAATAAGCAAAGTCAGATTTGATTTTAAATTTAGCAATTGGCATAATGGTCAAAAAATGGATATGAATGATATTCTATATTCATTGTATTTTACAACGGAGTGGGGAACACAAACAGATGAAAATGACAAAACAGTCGATATGGAGTTCACACCCATAGTTTCACAAACTGTTCAAACTATAATTGGAGTCAAACCTGTCGATGAGGATACGATTGATGTTTATGTGAATTATTGGCATTTTGATGAAGGTGAAATTGCTGATTGGGCAGCATTATGGAGTTCGGTGCCATGGGAAATTTCGGCTGCGATGGAACAAGCCGTAATAGATGGAAAAGCATCATTTTCCAGATCCGGTGCAACCAATAAAAATGTCAGTTGGATTTCTTTAATAATTCCAAACGATGCTAAAATGATTCAAAATTATTTGAATGAATTCAATGGAAATAGATACATTCCAAAGTCACTAGAGTTATTTGAAACAGATTTTAATTATTTTGATAAGAGGTATGCGGCATCATCAGAATGGGTGAGAGTAAATAACCATGCAGTGATTAGCAATGGTCCATTTTATCTTAGTGCGTATTCACCAGAATCAAGAACCATTATTGTTAATGCTTTTGATGATGAAACATATCCTTTCAAGTTAGGGTACTGGTCAGAATTTGAAAAAACAGAATTTCCAAAAATAACAAACATGAGTCTACCAGATATCATTCAAAAAGGAACTGAGTTGGAGATAAACGTGGAAACATCACAGACTGATTCAATTCTTTATTTTCTAACAGGCAGTAATGGAAATGCGACATTATCAGAGTTAATTGGCACAGATGAAAACTCCACCAAGATTAAGATTCCAGGAGAAAAAATGGAGAAACTAGGCACAGGTGCAAAAGATCTGAAGATATTTGCCATTTCTAATTCAGTGTTAAAACCGGATTACTATTCTACGAGTTTACTAGTAGTAGAAAACAAAGGAGTGCTTCCTGAAATGGATCAAAACGGCATAGAATTTAATAAAAATAATTCTTTTGAAATGATGTGGTTACTAGTACCCATAGCAATTACCATAGTAGCTGCAATATACATTAAGAAAAGAAAACAACGTTAACGGTTAATTAGACAAACCATATTCTTTTAGAATGACATCGATTTGATCTTCAGATTCTAATTTAGAATATTCATCTAAAAGATTTTGATTTAATTCGTAAAAAGTGTGTCCCCACTTAAATTTATCAAGTATTGCAAGGGCCTCATCTCTAAAACCTAAAATAAATAATGATGCAGATAGTGCTTCGGCAGTGGTAAGTTTATTGAGTTTTGCATAATTAATTGGATTGCCAGCAAGTAGTGGAGGTAATTTTCTTTTAATACCACTGAATTTTTTTGAAAATGCTTGGTCGGCAAGAGTCCAAGAACAATCAATTCCAACTATAGAATTTATCAAAGATTTATCTTTAGGTAAAAGTGTTTTTTCAGAAAAAGGATCTAAAACAAGGCCTTTATTTCCTATTTTTTTGATGTTTTTTGCAATTCCAAATTTAACCATTTTTGCAGCAGTGCATTTTTTTGGATCATCCTGGTAAAACATCAAAACCTGAAGATTCATCTGATTAGATATAGAATGAATTGGTATTTTGAACTTACTCTAGTATCTTGTAGTTGATTTTGTAGTAGAATCTAGATGCCTGATCATCTTTGATCACATCTACATTCCAGTTTACGTCAGGCAGGAATTCTTCAGATGATTCTGGAAGGATGTCAAATTTCTCAAGATATACGTCAGGACCACTGTATCTGACTTTGAGATTAGCTCCATCTACAGAAACAACTTCGTAGATTTGCCCTGGTTTTCTAGTAGAGTCTTTTACAAGACAATTTTCCTCAGGACCAATAACACAGATTCCAGATTCAGAAGTAACTCTGAGATTAACATCAGATTGATCAACTTTTGTAGTAAGTAAAGAACCAGAAAGTACACGTGGAGATACCTGATTGTTATCTACAGTTTTTTTGTTTGTGAGAATGGATATTTTATTATCCAAAATTCTGTTGGTTTTTTCAATAATAATTAAAGGTGATTTTTCAGATTCTGAGATAACTGGTTTTTCTACTACATCAAACATCAAAGATTTGGTTTCAAACCCAGCATCTACTGTAATTTCGTACGAGCCTAGGCTTGATGGAGAATCAAGCAATTGGAATTGATGAGAAAATGAACCAGAAGAACTAGGTCTAATAGTAGTAACAGGACCTAGGTGTTTACCGCAGTAAAATGAACCACATGTTATTTCACCGTCTTTTTTCTGAATTACACTAACGTCGAATTTTTCAAGATAAATTAGCTTGTTTGGTTTACCAGATATTGTCACTAGGTCACCCGGATAGTATTCAGGTTTATCAGTAGCAAGTAAAAGAGATAACTTTTCACTAGAACCAAAAGAGAAATCATTTGCAATAGTGAATGTAGATTCAGATTGTTTGTTTGAATACAATGCTTTTACTTTGTATTCACCTTCACTGAAAACAGTTATCGGCAATTCAAATAAACTCTGGAAATTTCCACCCTGATCAGGATAAACAGATGATTCATGAATTTTTTTAAATGGAGTTTTACCGTCAATAATTTGTATGGTGACTCTTTCTGGAATTACCAATCCCTCAGAGCCTTGTTCTCTTTTAATGATATTGCCAATCACCTTTAATTTTTCTCCAGCTTTGTATAGAGATTTTTCAGTGGAGACATACAAGGGAGCCAAAGAGAAGGAGTCATTTTTAGGATCAGAAGAAACTTTGAAGAAAACATCTTTGCCATAAGAGGCAGTTGAGACATGAATTTTGTAAATTCCATAATTGCTGTTAGATGTAGAACGGTCATCTAGTTTAGTCAGGGGTTTTTCAGTGATGGGGGCAATCCAAGACCAAGAAAATCTTTGGCTATCAACAGTAGAGCCAGAATTAATTGTGCTACCATCAGGTTTTGTAAGAGAAATGTTTACCGAGTGATCACCTGTTGGAGGAATCAATCCAGTCAAAAGAACAGTTTCGCCTAAACCATAGACTTGCTTATTCAGAGTAATTAATGCGCCATCATTTAATTTCAAAGGATCAACAATTCCAACAGTAGTAGTTTTTGTTAGTCCACGATATTCTGCTTTTATCACATAAGATCCTTCAGTAAATGCATTTTTCATTATACTTGTTTGAACTGAAAACCTTCCAGAAGATTCAGGTATTGCAGTAAATTCGTATGCAATAGTTAAGCCATTAAGTTGTCTTGTTTTGGTATGGGGTAGTTGTGCAACGATTTCCAAAGGACTCCCATCTTCATGAGATATGGAAATGGTAACAGACGGAGTTTGAAAGCTTGAACTACTGGCAGGGTTTGCAATAAAACCGTTAATTGTCACAGTATCGCCCAGATCATA
>JACRND010000052.1 GCA_016234975.1 Nitrosarchaeum sp.
AGAAATTTCATACCATTTTCAGTATCCCACCAATCATCACCAACTGCATCAAACCCTTGTTCTTTTGCCATTTCTTTTAGAATGTCACCACCACTAAGATATGTCAGATTAAATTCATCGGCTAAACCTTTAGCTACAGTTGTTTTTCCCACAGCAGGAGGACCAGAAATTACAACTGACTTGGTCAACTGAGATCCATAGATGTTTTTGTTAGTTTCATAATGATACCACTAAACGCAATGGATGATAGAAAATACCAAGCCCAAAGAAAGAGAGCGTTTTCTTGAGGGCACACACCGGTAGGATCTGCAGCTTGTGTTGCAGTACAAGTTAACTGGAAAAAATTACCAGGTATGATATCAAGTGAGATTGGAGATAGTGCAACAGTGTGTGAGAACAGTTGTGGTAATACCAGATAAAATATCAAAATTAATGGAACAAAAGTAATCATCATTGGTCTCATATTCATCTGCATCATCTCCATGGACATTTTGTTCATGTATGATGATTTTTTGTTTAGTTCATTCATCTTTGTTTGATCTTTTGATCTCATTGCAGCCATTCTTTCTTTTTGCCAAGAACGTGTCTCAGTCATAATTCGTTTGAGTTTTGTTCTATCAACCATTTTCTTTCGAACTGCAGCGTTGAAAAGATTAAGCAATATTCCAAATCCAGCTACCGCAAATGCTGTCAGGATGACGCCTTTTACAATTGGTTCAGCGCTTCCTAATGCAGCTTGACCGCCTCCACCGCCAAGAAATCCAAGAATACCATTATCTTCTTTAAGGAACACAGAATCCAAAATTAACAAGATGAAATTAAAATCCATTTTACAGTCCTATTGCCCTAATTATTTTTTCAGCCACTTCATCAATCATTCCTTCTCTGTTAAGCACATGTTTTACAGGAGAGCCTGAAAGCACGGCACATGCAGAAATCATACCAGATTGTACATCTAATTCCTTTTTAATATTGTCAATTGATATTTTATCTCTATTTCTAGTATCATCTTTCATTCTTCTATTGTATATTTCCTCAGGTTTTGCTGAAACAGATACAAAGTTTGAAGGTTTTAGAATTTTTAAAACATGTTCTGGTAATCCAGGATAGTATCCCTCAGGAGAATTGATAAACGCGTGTGTATCAATGATTACCACGTCATCATTTAGCATTGCAAGTTTTTCAGCAGCAATTTTTTGAAGAGTTTTTTGTTCAGACAGAGGTAATTTCCTTAGTTCATCTCTATCTTTAATGCCATTTTCTTTTGCAACTTCAAACATAATACTTCCAAAACTATTAACGCTAACACTTTTGTTATGATCTTTTAAAATTTCAACTATTTTTTGTAATAAAGAGGTTTTTCCAACACCAGGTATTCCTACCACTACAACTTTTTTACTTTCTGCCAAGTAAAGCACCAAGACGTGGCATTACAACTTCTACTTGTTCTCTTACTAGTTGAGTGTAATAGTTGATGAGAATATCCACCATAAGTAAAATTCCAATTCCACCACCAAATACTCCCAAGACATCAGATACTCCAGATAACAAACCCAAAATCATAGAACCAATAATTGTAACAGATGGAATGTATTTGGCTAGTAATGCTTCTACAGGTGCATTTGATCTTCTAAATCCAGGTATTTGCACATCTGCATCAAGTAAGTTTTGAGCAGCACTCTTTGGGGATAAACCACCTAGTTCAACCCACAGTTTGCCAAATAAAACTACAATTCCAACCATAAATAGTATGTAACCTACAGCTCTTCCAGGATCTAAAGCTGCAACAGCTAATCCTCTTGGAGGAGTAACATAGTAAATTATTCCCCCTATTGGTGTGGAAGGACTGGTAGGATCAAATTGACCTAGAATATTCATAAATACATTATTGTTTCGGGGGTTAAAGTTTGCCCATAACATCTGACCAAGAAATACTGCATTTGCAGTTAGAGCAGATGCTAAAATAACTGGAATGTTAGAAGTATACAACATCTTAATTGGATAAACTGCAGAAAATCCTCTGTATTTTGTAGAAACAATAGGAATTTCAATTTTCATACCCTGTGTAAATACCAGAATCAAGAGGATTCCAGCAGTAAGACATAATCCAAAAATACTCGGTAGTTGATTTGAACGGAATAATACATTTGATAAATCTCCATTCATCATTTGTTGGCCAACATAGGGTATGATACCAACAGCACCACCATCACCAGCTGGTAATGGGCTGAATAAACTCCATAAAATTTGTTGAGCAACACCAGCCATAATGAATAAACTAATTCCACTACCTAGACCCCAGCCTTTTTGGACTAATTCATCTAAGAGCATAATGATAATGGATGCGCCCATCAATTGACCAATCATAACATACAAGATATAGGGGTCATGTACACCTGGACCATAAACAGCGGTTGCATATACAATGGATTCGGCAGCAATTACAATGTAGGTTACTAGTTTAGTAGCAGTTTGAAATACTCCTCTTTCTTCTGGTTTTTTAAAGTCAAACTTTAGAATATCTGAACCTTTAAGCAATTGCATCAAAAGACCTGCTGTAACAATCGGTCCAATCCCTAATTCAACAAGTGTTCCCTGTTGAGATGCAAAAATAACTCGAGCAAATTGCAGAAAATCAAACTGAGGTGCAGTTGCTCCAAATAATGGAGTTTGTCCCATAACCATGTAGATTACCAATGCCAGTCCAGACCAAATCAATCTAGTTTGTAATGATATCTTTTTTTTTGGTTTTGGTACTTGAGGAATATACGGTTCTGCTTTGAAAACAACTTTTCTAATAAGATTAGTTACACTACCTTCAGCCATTATCAGCTAGCACCTCTCCCCCTACTGATTTTATTTTCTCTTCTGCTGTTGCAGTAAATCTTGGTACTTTGACGGTGTATGCATTAGATAACTTACCGCCACCTAGGAGTTTATCATATCCTGCAGTTATGAGGTCTATGATTTTCTTTCCTCCTTCTTCTTTACCAAATTTTGAGAATAGATCATCGAGATCACGGACACTAGCCCATTTTCTTGTGATAATTGGGTGAGGTGGATGAGTAGAATCATGTCCAAAATGGTCGGGTATTTCTTTTAGCAAAGTACTAAAATGATATTTATGTAATCCAGCAATTCCGAGACCGCCTTTGTGACCACTTGCGCGATGTTGACCTACTTGTCCCCATCCCATATGTCGTCCACCTCTTAGTCTTCTTGTTTTTCTTAATCTTGTTGCCATTTTACATCATATTCCTTACCAATGTTCCAAGATCTTTATTTTGTCCAAGTATACCTTTTTGTCCATATAGCTTTTTGGTACTTCGCTTGAATCCATGTCTTGGCGGAGCTAAAGCAAACCAAGGTTTCAGAGGTTTTAGTTTAGAAAGAGTTGCCTTACCTTCAGCTAGTGCTGAGCCAAGTGCTTCAGTACTAGCAAATCCAAGTTCTTTAAGATCAGTAGCAGTAATTTTTTGATAACC
>JACRND010000084.1 GCA_016234975.1 Nitrosarchaeum sp.
TCTTCTTTTGAAACACCTTTCCAAAGTCCAATCATTCCTTCTGGTTTTACTTCTTCAACTTTGGTTATGTGCTGAATTTTTATATGATCTGGGGTAGGTGGCATCCAAAGCATTGCCATATAATCGCCAACATTTCCAACTTTGCTTGGTAATGCCATTATGATTTTCTCCTTTGAGAATCCTTTTGAGATTAGAGCATTTACTGCTTTTTCTTGCAGATCCATTCTTCCATGCGTGAATAGATAGACATTTTTTTGAGTGTCAATTTGTGTCATGATTTGTTTGCTATCTTAAACTAAATCAATCTTTCCTGATCTAATATCTGCCAAAAAGGGTTAAATTAGAATGAACAAAATTTTGATCTGTGAAAATATTCACTGTAGGGAGCAAATCATTTGTTACCAGCTTCCAATTGGCAGGCGTGCCTGGAATAATCTCAGATACGCCTAAAAAAACATTGGATGAAATTAAGAAACTAACTGATGATTCTGACGTTGGATTGGTTTTGGTAAGCGACGATATGACCGAATCTATTGGTGATGAATTAACCGCACTTAGGGCAGCAAAATCTACTCTGGTTTTTGCATTACCTTCGGCAGGAAGTGAAAAATCTGAGGTCGATTATAGATTGATGCTCAAAAAGATCCTCGGCGTATAATTTAATCTACTTATATTCAATCTTCTAAAGTTTTGATATGAAGACCGCATCTGTAAAAGAACCATCTGTTATCTCAATTAGTGAAATAGAAAATCCAATATTGAGTTCTGGTGATATCTTGGTCCAAATGCATGCATGTGGAATATGTGGATCTGATTTGGAAAAAGTATTTGGAGAATATGGACAACCTTCGATGCGATTAGGTCATGAACCTGCTGGAGTGATTATTGATGTTAGTTCCGATGTAACTGCATTCAAAAAAGGCGACAGAGTATTCACTCATCATCATGTTCCATGTTATTCTTGTCACTTGTGCAAACATGGTAACGAAACAATGTGTCAGAAATATTATGAAACAAATCTTTCACCATGTGGTCTATCTGAAGAGTATGTCGTACCAAAATGGAATGTAGATCATGGAGGCGTACTCAAGATTCCAGATTCAATGAGTTTTGAAGAAGCTGCAATGATTGAACCATTAGCATGTTGTGTTAGAGCATGGACAAAATATTCTTACCAGGAAGGAGACTCGGTTGCAATTTTCGGTGTTGGTCCTACTGGTATGATGCATGTAATGCTTGCGCAATCTAAAAAATTCTCAAAGATTTTCTGTTTTGATATAAATGATTTTAGGTTAGGATTTGCAAAAAAATTCAACATTACTGATTCTATTAATTCTCTAGATGAGAACAGAAAACAAAGAATTTTGGATCATACTGAAGGAAAAGGTGTAGACGTGGCAATAGTTGCAACAAGTAGCCTCAAAGCATTAGAAGACGCAATTGACATGGTAAGAAAAGGAGGCGCTGTCCTGATGTTTGGGGTTCCTTCAAAGGATGCAAAAATTATTTTGAATATGAGTAAAATATATTCTAAAGAAATTACACTAGTGACAAGTTATGCTGCATCTGATAATGATACAAAAGAAGCTCTTAGATTGATAGCATCATCTCAAATAGATGTTAAACAATTAGTGACTCATACATATCCAATTCAAGATTCTCAAAAAGCATTTGATCATGCTAGAAGCGGTGATAATGCAATGAAAATAATTATTACAAAATAAGAAAGGCTTAAGAAAGGTATTTCTATTCTTTCAAAATCGAAGAGATATGGATTGGGGATTACAAAATAGACTTTCACAAATTATCAAACCACAAAATAATCGTGCGTTAATGTTGGCAGTTGATCATGGATACTTTTTAGGTCCTACTGAAAAATTAGAAAATCCAAAAAAAGTAATTGCGCCATTGTTGAAATACTGTGATTCTTTGATGCTTACAAGAGGTGTACAAAGAACATCGGTTCCAACTTTTACTAACGTGCCTATGGTTTTACGAGTATCTGGTGGTTCAAGTATTATTGGTGAAGATTTATCCCAAGAAGAAATCACCGTTAGTATTAAAGATGCAATTCGCCTAAATGCCAGCGCACTTGCAATGTCTATTTTTGTTGGTTCAAAATATGAACACCAAACCATTGTAAATCTTGGAAAATTAGTTAATGAAGCAGAAGAATATGGAATTCCAGTACTTGCAGTAACCGCAGTAGGTAAAGAACTTGGAAAAGACGCTAGATATCTTTCATTAGCATGCAGAATAGCGGCTGAACAAGGTGCTCATATAGTTAAGACCTATTATTGTGATAATTTTGAGAAAGTAGTTCAATCTTGCCCTGTTCCAATAATTGTTGCTGGTGGAAAAAAGATTCCGGAACGAGATGCACTACAATTGACATACAATGCAATCAAAGGTGGTGCAGTAGGTGTTGATATGGGCAGAAATATCTGGCAATCTGAAAATCCAGTTGCAATGATCAGATCTGTTCGATATATTGTTCATGGAAATGCAACTGTTGATCAGGCATTCAAATTATACCAAACACTACGTAATGAAAAACCCCAACAAAACAAACCCCAACAAAACAAACCCCAACAAAACAAACCCCAACAAAACAAACCCCAACAAAACAAACCCCAACAAAACAAACCCCAACAAAACAAACCCCAACAAATTGGTGTCTACCAGCATTCCTTTTTGATTTAACTCCAAAGCTACAACAGCTGCATTTCCGAACACACTTATTTTTGGATTTTTAATTTGATAATCGTAATCGGAAATACTTATGAATTTTAATTCCTCCAATTCAATTGTAGTTTGAAAGTCTTTTAGATCATACGGTGGCAAATCACTAAAACTTGAAAATCTTGAATCATTGAGGTGAATCTCTCTAAGTGATGAAAAATCCTTTGTCTTTCCTGCTTCAAACAATGCTTCAATTATTCTAATAATTTCTTCATTTTCAGACAAAATCGTTATTCGAAATATGAAAAATTATCAGTTTAAGTCTTCTGGACCAAACACATCAAAAAACACTGGTAATTTTCTGAGAATCTTTATTAATTATCAATTGTATGGTACTTTTGAATTTCATTGAGCACAACGACAACTGGTACATTGGGCATTTTATTACTAGTTGATCTAGTACTGTAAAACGTGCTCTGAATTTTAACACATTAAAATTATGGAGATGAATTTGATTGAATAAAATGGAAACTATGACAGGCGCCAGAGCATTGATGGTTGCTATGGAAAAAGAAGGTGTTAAAGAAGTATTTGGCTTACCCGGTGGTGCAAACCTTCCAATGTATGATGAATTTGCTAGATGTAACATTAGACACATCTTGGTTAGACATGAGCAGTCTGCAGCACATATGGCAGATGGATTTGGACGAGTCAGTAGAAAACCTGGCGTATGTTTTGCCACGTCTGGACCTGGCGCTACTAACATTCTAACTGGAATTGCTACTGCACAAGCTGATTCTGCTCCTATGATTGCAGTTACTGGCCAAGTTCCAGTAGCGATGATTGGAAAAGATGCATTTCAGGAAAGTGATATTATTGGAATGGCAAATCCTGTTGTAAAATATGCATTTCAACCTAGATCTCCTGATGAAATTCCCGGAGTTGTTAGAAAAGGATTTTACATTGCAGAAACTGGTAGACCTGGACCTGTTCTTATTGATATCCCAAAAGATGTACAACAAAAAGAAGCACAAATGATTTTCCCAGATGAATTCAAAATTCGTGGATACCATCCATGGACTGATCCTGATATTGTACATGTTGAAAGAGCAATCGAAATGTTACTTGGCGCAGAAAGACCAATTATCTTAGCTGGCGGTGGAACAATTATCTCATCTGCATTTGCAGAACTTCAATCCATAGCTGAATTACTTATGATCCCTGTAGTTACTACTTTCAAAGGAAAAGGTGCATTTCCAGAGAATCACCCATTGGCATTGGGACCAATTGGAATGCATGGTCATGCAGAGGCAAATAAAATGATGAGTGAAGCTGACTGTGTGTTGGCAATAGGCACAAGATTCTCTGATAGATCTGTTGGAACCTTTGAAGCATTTGAAAAGAGACTAAAAATTATTCACATGGATGTAGATCCTGCTGAAATTGGTAAAAATCAAACCACTTCTGTTGCAGTAGTTGGTGATGTGCGTGCATCCCTTAGAATTATGGTAAAAATGCTTATGCAAAAAGCAATCAAAAGAACAGAAGAAAATACTTGGATTAAGCATGTAAAAGAAACCAAAGAATATTGGAAAGAAAATTTGAAACTACATCCAGGCGAAATGGGCGCCGCAAAAATCTTGAGAAAACTCAGAGAAGTATTACCTCATGACTCAATTGTAACTACTGAAGTGGGTCAACACCAAATGTGGGCATCTCTATTTTATGATGTGATACAACCTGGTACTTTCTT
>JACRND010000066.1:0-1074 GCA_016234975.1 Nitrosarchaeum sp.
ACCAGATGTGTACAGATCAGTAAATAACTTGCATGCATTACTAGAAGAAAAAAATTTGATGATCTACGACTAATCACAGATTGAATTTATTTCTATTTATTTTCTAATTACTTTATAGGACTTCCTAATGGAACATCTTCAGTTACAGTTAACCAAAATGGTTTGTCATCAACATCAGCTGCCAAAAGCATTGCATTTGATTCAACACCTGCCATTGTTTTGGGCTCTAGATTCGCAATAACAATTACAATTCTTCCAACAATATCTTCTGGTTTGTAGTATTGTGCACCACCGATTATCACGTTTCTTGTTTCATTTCCAAGATCAATAATTCCCTTTATAATTCGAGTTTTGCCTAGAATGGGTTCAGTTGAAATAATTTTTGCCACACGAATATCTAATTTTGCAAAATCATCATAAGAAACATGAGACATAAGAATTCCTAAATTACCTTGTTAAAATGAATTTCGAAAGTTCACATGAGAACTTTTTTATCTATACCGCTTGTTTCGATTTCGTATTTTAGAGCCGCGGGGAGTTCAAGGTATTTTTTATTAACCAATTCAATTATTTGGTCATCAGGTACATTTACCATTTTTAGTAACTTACCACGTTGATGAGCATAAGCATTTTTCCAAAACCCTGCTCCATCAAAGGTTCCAATTTTTGGCATATATCGTGAAGGTTTCATTTTTTTAAGGGTAATTGACTGTGACGGAAGTTTGGCAATTGCCGTTAGAACTGGAGTTACTGTTCTGGATTTTAGGCATGTTGCCCATCACAGTCTATTTCTTAATACATAGGAATCTAATATATTTACTGCGAAATTAACGAGTAAAATGCATGGCAGAAATTGAAGTTTCGGTGGAAATTAGTGCCCCATTAGACAAAGTTTGGGATATAGTATCAGACATAGATAGCGAACCAAAGTTTTGGAAAGGAACTAAGGAGATTAGAAACATGTCAAAAAATGGGAACGTGATCAACCGTGAGGTAACCATTGCATTTAGAGACCAAAAATGCATGCAAGAAGTAAAGTTACAACCCAAAGAAAAGATCGGAGTACAATTTACA
>JACRND010000066.1:1106-3974 GCA_016234975.1 Nitrosarchaeum sp.
ATCACTTTAACTGCCAAAGACAAAAAAATACTATTGAAAGTAAAATGGGATATCAAACTTACAGGTATGATGGGGATGTTCACAGGAATGATAAAAAAACACATCGAGAGTGGGACAGTGCAAGCATTGCAAAAAATCAAAGAAGAAGCAGAGAGATAAGATTTATGGAATTAATTTTAGATATTTTGAATTATTCGCTAACTGCAATTTTAATTGGAGTATCTATGACATGGGTATTTCTAATTAAATCAATGATGGATTCGGTTAGATTAACTCCATATCTGGATAAATTTGAAAGAAAGAAACACAATAATCCCAAAGTTTCAATTATTCTTCCTGCAAGAAATGAAGAAGAGTTTATTGGAAAATGTTTAGATTCGTTAATTGAACAAGACTATACAAATTACGAAGTTATTGTAATTGATGACTCATCAGATGATGCGACAGGCAAGATCATTTCAGAATATGCAAAGAAAAACTCCAAAATAATACCAGTAAGTGCACAAATAAAACCAGACGGATGGATGGGGAAAAATTGGGCATGTATGGAAGGATACAAACATGCAACGGGGGATCTTTTGTTATTCACAGATGCAGATACTAAACATTCACAAAATGTAATTTCTCTTGCAGTGTCACATTTACTTTCTTTTAATTTAGATGCATTATCAGTAATTCCAAAAATGCGCGTGATTGATTTCTGGACGAGAATTACACTTCCTATGATTTCAACATTTCTCCATACAAGATTTTCAGCCATTCGAGTAAATGACCCTTCAAAGAAAACAGCATATTTCTTTGGTAGTTTTTTCATAATTAAACAAAAAACCTATGAAACAGTAGGAATGCATGAGGGCGTAAAACATGAGATCATTGAAGATGGGGCACTTGGGAAAAAAGTAAAAGAATCAGGACACCGGATGAAAATTGTCAGAGGAGATCATCTGATAGAGGCAGTGTGGGCACGAGACAAGAGCACGTTATGGAATGCTCTTAAGAGATTGATGATTCCATTATATCTTCAAAGTGAAAAAATTGCAATTGGCAGTTTCTTTGCAGTATTATTCTTACTTTTTATGCCATTTCCAATTTTGGCGTATTCTATTTTAGGAGTAATAAAAACAACATCTTTCTCAATCCTGTTTGCAGCATCGTTTGTTGCTTCAATCATGATTTACATAGGGGCGGTAATTGAGGATTTTTGAGTGGATTAATTCATGCAAGAAGCAGTACCGTATCTTGGAGAGGAAGAAAATATTCCATGAGAGACCACGTTCAGAATCCAATAAGTGTATAACAATACTTTTAGATGGAAAATCAAGTAACGATTTCATATGGATAAGTCAGGAATGCTAGTAGGTGGAGCAATAGGAGCCATAATTGTTGCAGTTATTTTTGCAGTTATTTTGATAACACCCCCAAATACAATGAAATCTGAGATTATTGTAAATGATAAACCCATTCCAAGCGTAGTAGGAGAAACAACACCAGCATATTCAAAAAATCTTTCATTAGTCGAGATATTCGAAAAATCAGAACCAGGAGTAGTTAGAGTAAATGTTCAAAGAACAGATCAAGTAAACGGAACAAGTGGCGTTGGGTCGGGTTTTGTTTTTGATAAAAAAGGACACATCATTACAAATTCTCATGTTGTAAAGGATGCAAAAAAAGTAGTAGTTACATTTCTAGACGGTCGTTCATACAATGCAGAAGTAATTGGTTTTGATGAATTTACAGATATAGGAATTATCAAAGTTAGCGCTGATTTATCGTTGCTAAAACCATTGCCATTAGGGGATTCAGCTAATCTCAAAGTAGGAGAACCCATTGCAGCAATTGGAAATCCATTTGGCCTATCAGGTTCTATGACATCCGGAATTGTAAGTCAACTAGGCAGACTATTACCTTCAGGATCAGGTTATTCTATTCCAGACGTAATTCAAACAGATGCGGCAATTAATCCGGGAAATTCTGGAGGACCGTTGTTGAATATGAGAGGAGAAATTGTTGGAATAAATACTGCAATACAGTCCACAACAGGAGAATTTACAGGAGTTGGGCTTGCAGTTCCATCCCAAACAATAGCCAAAATTGTTCCAAGCCTAATAGAAAATGGTGAATATCATCACCCATGGATTGGAATTTCGGGCAGAGACATTGATCCTGATCTAGCCAAAGTTTTGAATCTAAAGGATGCAGTAGGATTTCTTGTAATTACAGTAGTAGAAAATAGTCCTGCAGCAAAAGCAGGCATTCATGGATCTAATGAGACGGTTCAGATGGAAGGAGTAAATTATCAAGTAGGAGGAGACATCATATTATCGGTAGACGGTAAACAAGTAAGGAAAATAGATGACATTTTAATTCATCTGCAAAGGGCAAAATCTGTTGGAGATGAAATGGTTTTAGAGATTCTAAGAGAGGGCAGAACAACTAACATCACAATTACTTTAGAAGAAAGACCAAATGGAAATTAAAGCAATACAAGCATAAATACTTCTAGACAAGCACAACAATTGTTGAACAAACTTGTGTTAAACTCTGAGAGTTTAAACAATGTTTTAGAAAACAAGATGATTTCCAGAGATGAAGTAATACAAATCTATGAAAATTCAAAAAACAATCCCAATGAGTTATTTTCAACAGCTCAAATGTTGAGAAAAAAATTCAAAGAAAATTCAGTCACATTTTCAAAAAAAGCATTTTTCAACATTGTAAATTTATGTAAAGACACATGTTCATACTGCACATACAAAGCGGAACCTGGTGAGAAAAAAATATCATTGATGTCAAAACAAGAAATAAAACAGTTGCTAAGTCTTGCAAAAAAATACAGATGTGTAGAAGCTTTGTTTGTAACAGGAGAAC
>JACRND010000066.1:4057-7039 GCA_016234975.1 Nitrosarchaeum sp.
ACAAAGATATCAAGAGGCACGAGATTGGCTAAAAACAAATGGGTTCAAATCAACTGCAGAATATTTGATTCATGCATCAGAATTAGCAATAGAAACAGGGTTGTTTCCACACACCAACGCAGGAAACTTGAATAAGGAAGAGCTAAAAGAATTACAAAAAAGTAATGTGTCAATGGGTATAATGTTAGAAAATATCAGTGAAAGACTTACAGAAAAAGGAATGCCACATCATCTAGCAGCAAGTAAGAGACCAAAAGCACGACTTGAAGTACTAGAAAACGCAGGAGCGTTGAGAATTCCAATGACAACAGGAATACTTGTGGGTAGTGGGGAAACACCAATTGAAATCATAGATTCAATTTTGGCAATAAGAAAACTGCATGAAAAAGATGGAAATATTCAAGAGATAATCGTACAAAATTTTCAACCAAAACAAGATACGGTAATGAATAATTTTCCTCCAGCCAATGAAAATTATTTCAAAATAGTTGTTGCATTAGCAAGAATAATTATGCCAAAAATGAACATACAGATCCCTCCAAATTTATCTCCAAATTCATATCATAGTTTTCTATCATTGGGAATTAATGATTGGGGTGGGATTTCTCCACTTACACCAGACTATGTAAATCCAGAATTTTTGTGGCCAGAGATTAAAAAAATAGAATTAGACTCAAAGAATGCAGGGTTTGAATTAAAATGTAGATTTCCTGTGTATCCAGAATTTTTTTCATTTATTGGCAAAGAGTTAAGAGATAAGATGAAAGTTATCGAAGATGAAGAAGGATTGGTAAGACAGGAGTATTGGAAATGAATATCAACATAGAATCATTACTTAAAAATTCAGATTCTTTTGTTTCTGAGATTTTAAACAAGGCACTATCAGACAAAGAGATAACAGCACAGGAAGGATTAAGATTGTACAATACATCTGGAATTGATTTTCATTTAGTGGGATTGGTTGCAGATGAAATTAGAAAAAGAAGAGTAGGTGATATGGTTACATATGTTGTAAACAGAAACATCAATTTTACCAATGTGTGCATTAAACAATGCGGTTTTTGCGCATTTAGCAGGGATTTTAGAGAGGAGGAAGGATATTTTCTTCCAACAGATGAAATTGTAAGACGTGCAAAAGAAGCATATCAGTTAGGTGCAACTGAAGTCTGCATTCAAGCTGGTCTTCCACCAGATATGGAAGGAGATTTGTATGAAAACATTTGCAGAGAAATTAAAAAAGAAATTCCAGATATCCACATACATGGATTTTCACCAGAGGAGGTTCTCTATGGTGCAACAAGATCAAAGACAACAATCAGAGAATATCTCAAAAGACTAAAAGAATCAGGCGTGAACACTCTACCAGGAACAGCAGCAGAAATACTAGATCAAAAATTAAGAGACAAGATTTCTCCAGGAAGAATCAGTGTAAAAGATTGGACAGAAGTCATCAAAACAGCTCATAGTCTCGGGATCAATACGACTTCAACTATGATGTTTGGACATATTGAAACACCTGAAGACAGAGTGAATCATATTGTAAAAATCAGAGAAATTCAAAAAGAAACAAGAGGATTCACAGAATTTGTTCCACTCAATTTTATCCATAGTGAAGCCCCAATGTACAAACATCAATTACACGAGGAAATAAGACAAGGAGGTAGTGGCAATGATGTGTTACTAACACATGCAATTGCGAGAATTATGCTAAATAATTACATAGACAATATTCAAATGTCTTGGGTAAAAGAAGGACAGAAAATGTCACAGTTGTTGTTAATGTGGGGAGTAAATGATTTTGGAGGAACATTAATCAATGAAAGTATTTCAACATCCGCAGGATCCAATTACGGTCAATTGATTAGACCAAAAGAAATAAGAAGATTAGTAAGAGAGATTGGAAGAGTACCTGCAGAAAGAAATACCAATTATAAAATATTGAAAAAATTTGACAATAATGACGAATCAGATGACGAATTAGATAAAATTTTGGATTCGTCTAAATTTGGTTCATATGCAGAATTAATCAAAATTAACAAATTCAAATACAAAAATCCAAAAAGAGAATAATTGCCGCCTTGAATAAGGCATTAATTTAAAAAAAGAGATATGGGCAATAGACAATATTTGTAAAGAAAACAACTGTAAGTAGATTCTAAAATTATAGAAATAAAACAAAGTTTTGATAAGAATTATCGAATTAAGTTAATAGAAAAAAATCATAGGTTCAAGCAAAAAGATAAAAAAGATTACAATAGACACACAGGCGCAAAACCAGGTGTAAAAAAACCATCCAAATTGATCAATAAATCTCGAGTTGAACATTAATAAGGTAATGTACCGTACCATACGGTATGATGCGAGCAAGACTAACATACATACCTGTAGAAGTAGCAGATCAGTTCGGAGATTTTATTATAAAAAGAGACGTCCAAATACTAGATGCAGTAAAAGCAAGAACCAAGGATTACAGCACATTATCCCTTCTGAAATTACTATATCAGCTTAGAGGAAATCCAATGACATTTTCTGATTTGTATTCAAAATCAAAAATAAGAATGAAAAAATCATTTCTGAATTATTTGCATCTTTGTGTAGATTACAACTTTGTGCAAAAAGAAGCAGTTGGATCAAATATGATTTATTCCATAACAGACAAGGGAAGAACTATGTTGAACCTGTTTATTCATAAAAATAATTAGACATACCTAATCTAGGTTCTGTAAAGTCTTAGTCAGATCTTCTAGGTGTCAAAAATCGTCGGGTATCGTTTTGGGCAGTACCGTATTCTGATCCTGTTGATGATTTTTTTACTGACAAATGATTTCACTTTTCTGTTCCCCGTTATACAATTCATTTATTCCATGAACATCGCATGGAGATATGTATGGATAATTTGTTTTAACTTCAGGATACATAAGATCATCGAGGTTTTGTGAATGTGCAAGACCAAACGCATGTCCTAACTCATGGCGCAATATT
>JACRND010000073.1 GCA_016234975.1 Nitrosarchaeum sp.
AAGATATCTAAAAAAATTCGGCGTAAAAGAAATTATAATTTGTACGGGTTACAAGGCAGAAATGATCAAGAATTTTCTTGCCATGAAAAATAATCTTGGAGTTAAAATAAAAATTTCAGTAGAAAAAACACCATTGGGAACTGGGGGGGCTATCAAACAAGCAGGCTTTTCAATAAACGATAAATCTTTTTTTGTATTAAATGGTGATAATATAACTAACATAAACCTCAAAAAATTGGAAAAAAAACAAAATTCAATTGCGTCAATTGAATTAAAAACAAAATTTGGAATTATGGAAACAAAAGATGATAAGGTGACTAAATTCAAAGAGAAAAAAGAAATTCCGGATTTATGGATGAATGCAGGAATTTATCATTTACAGAAAGAAATATTACAAGATTTACCAAAAAAAGGAGATATAGAAAAAACAGTCTTTCCAGATTATGCAAAAAAAGGGAAATTGGCTACTGTTAAATTCAAAAACGTAATGTGGTATTCTATTGATTCATTCAAAGATATGGAAGAATGCTCATTAGAGTTAGACAAAATAATAAAATAAAAACTAGTATCTTTAGGCGCCAGTTCTGTGAAGGGTTACCATCATGTATGCTATTTCACTTACAAATGATTCATCCATATTTGCAGATGCAGCATATTTTGTAGCATTATCCCAGAAGGTATTTTTTTGGGCAGAATTTTCAACATAACTTTGCTCATTCATGATTGAAATTAAGAATTGCTTTGATAATATTCTACCTCAATGATAATTAACAGAATACTAAAAGAATTAGACTAACATTTTATCGATGTTTGTTAACAAATTCGTTTGTTAATGCAATTTTGCTTATAAAAGACATTCAAAAGACGGAGTAAATTCAAACAATACATCAAAAACCAGTTTCGGAAACACTAGAATATCCAAGAGATGTAGTTAGTGCATGCGAATAGCATACAGTTTAGGCTCACTTCTAACAATAAATCAAGTTTTAGAATGCTCAGAAATTCTATCTCGTACTAATGCAGATACTATTTGGATTCCAGAAACATGGGGAATGGAAAACTTTTCAATGTTAAGTATGGTAGCGCAAAAAGCATCAAAACAAAAAATAGGCTCATCTATCATAAACATCTACTCTAGAAGTCCCGCATCTATTGCAATGGGAGCAGTAACAGTAGATACTCTCTCAAATGGGAGATTGATATTGGGTCTTGGGACAAGCAGTACTCCAATAGTAGAAGATTTTCATGGATACAAATTTGAGAATCCTGTTTTAAGAATGAAAGAATATGTGGAGATTATCAAAATAACATTATCTGGAAAGCAAGTTAACTACTCTGGAAAAATTTTTAATTTGAAAAATTTTACATTGTTGGTAAAACCATATAGGGAAAAAATTCCAATATATTTAGCAGCAGTTAATCAAAAAATGGTAGACTTGACATGGGAAGTTTCAGATGGAGTGATATTTTATTTACGACCACTAAACGAAATGAAAAAAACAATACAGAAAATGCAATCAAAAAGAAAAATAGATGTCACATGTCAAATAATCAGCTGCGTATCCAATGATGCAGAAATTGCCATAATTCGTGCCAAACAAACACTTGCATTTTATATTTCGGTTGGAAAAATATACCGTGAATTTTTATCAAAAAATGGATTTGAAACTGAAACCAAAAATATTTATGAAGAATTTAAAATATCTGGATTTAAATCAAATCACGAATTAATTTCAGACAACATGCTAAAGTCATTAACAATTGCAGGTACTCCTGATCAATGTAAGATACAATTACAAAAATTTCGTGAAACTGGAATAGATTTACCAACAATACAATTCAATCCAGTAGGAAATGTGATAGAATCTTTTAAATTATTTACAAACACATTTTCGGAGGAAAAATATTGTCTAAAGTAGGAATCGTATCCTATGGAATCACAAAGTTCTCAAAAGATGATTCAAAAATTGAATCTGTCTTATTAAAATCAACAAAAAAACTGTTTGATAACAGTCCTAACTTGAGCCGTAATGATATTGATGCAGTATTAGTATCAACCAATAACAACTCAAAATATCTATCAGCAATTTTATCTGAAATGTCTGGAATTGAGCCCAAAATTGCCCATTCTATTGAGAGCCTATGCAATTCTGGAACAAATGCAATCGTATCTGCTTATTCATATATTGCATCAGGATTAGCAGACGTTGTTTTAGTATCGGGAGCTGAAAGATATGATAGTCCAGGACAAATTTTAGAATGGGACAATTCCAGAGGGGAATTCAAACACCCTATTTTTTGGGCAAGTATTTTTACAAAAGCCTACAAGAGAGAATTTTCGATTACCGATGAAGAACTAGCAATAGTACCAGTAAAAAATCACAAACAATCACAAAATAATCCTAATGCACTTTCAGAAAAAACATATTCCTTAGATGATGTAATTAATTCTAAAAAATTAACAGATGATCTTAGATTGCTTGATTGCTCTAGGCCATGTACCGGTGGGGCATCAATTTTACTTGCTTCAGAAAATATGTGTAAGAAATTTACAGATAATCCTATTTGGATTACTGGAATAGGACAAAAAACAACTTCTGCAGGGTTTACAAAAAACATGGTATTTAGTTCCATGGAATCAACGCACATTGCGGCATCAACTGCATTTAAAATGTCTAAACACAATGTAAAAGACATAGATGTTGCAGAAGTCCATGATGCATTTTCTGTCTGTGAACCTATGGCTTTAGAATAACTAGGTTTTACAGATAAAGGAAATGGAATGAATATGATAAAAGAACTGCATGCTACAAATAATTTAAAAATTAATCCAAGAGGAGGGTTGATTGGGGCAGGACATCCACTTGGTGCAACTGGAATAGCGCAAACTATCGAAATTACTCAGCAATTACAATCATGTGCAAACAAAAGACAGATAGAGAATGCAAAGATAGGATTAATTCACAACATGTCTGCAGCAGCAACATCATCAACAGTTTTGGTCTTAGAAAGATGAATTTTGAATATGAATTAAAAAAAGGAAATTTTATCATAGGAGAATGCACCGATTGTAAAAAAATAATATGGCCGCCTTCTGAATTTTGCAATCGATGTTTCAAAGAAGTTTCTTGGCGAAAAGGCTCACATGAAGGTAAGATTATCGAATTTTCAAAACAAAACAATGATTATTTTTGTCTAGTAGAAATTGAAAATACTATAAGAATAATGGGGAAGATGACTTCTGGAGTCCCAAATATAGGTCAACATGTAATGATAGAACGATGTGGAATAAAAGATAAAAATTATTTCTTTGAGATATCCTTGATATGATCAAGTAAATTCGGTATAGATGTAGGGAGTATCAATCAGTTGATCAAAAGTCCAAATAGTCGGAAGTGTGACTATTTTTATTATTTTTAGACCATGTTTGTTAATCAACGAGCTCCATCCACCTTCAGATTCATTACCTGAAAGTTGTCTTTTTGAGTGAGTACCAGCAAAAACAACACATGTGTTTTTTTTAAGATTGGTCGTAGAAATTTTTTCTATAATGTTTGTTGCCAAAATATCACCACCCATTTGCGGCAATCCGCCAATAAAAAATACAGGACGAGTTAAATTTAACAAAGAGTAATCAAACTCAATTGCATCTACACAAATAGGATTAAAATTAACTTTCGTTGCTGTTAAAATAGTATTTTGAAGTTCCACTAATCCATCATCAATTTCAATACTAGTTGCTTGTAAATCTAAAATTTTTGCACAATACGCAATTCTCCCATCTCCAGACCCAATGTCTACTAATTCTTTATAATCGAAACTTTTTGCAATTGATGCTGCAACATATGCTGAAAGAATCCAGGTTGGATAAAACGGTTGACAGCTAGAACCATGCTTGATGCTATTTAGCCAGTATTCGTTAATGTCTCCTTCGTATACTTTACACAAAATGCCTGCAATTTTTTGTTCATAGATATTATGGTAA
>JACRND010000074.1 GCA_016234975.1 Nitrosarchaeum sp.
TAAGGCTCACAAACTAAAGACAACATGGCCATTTTTTTTTTTTTTTTTACCAGTTATTGGAATCCCAACTTTTGGCGCATTTATTCAATCACGCGGATTAACAATTAATCGAGAGATTTTATTCGATGTAGCAATAGCAGGACCAATTGCAGGACTGATAATTGCAATTATAGTTTCAATGTATGGTGCATACACTGCACCAATATTACAAGAAGATGTTGCACAGGGACTTTTTGCAGATTCAAAATTAATGGAATGGAATCAAGGAGAACCATTACTAATGACTGCAAGTTTAGCATTGTTTGGAAAAGGTGGAACAGGTCATGAAGTGATAATGACGCCGGTTTTATTTGCAGCCTGGATTGGATTTTTAATCACATTCTTGAATTTATTACCAGCTTGGCAGCTAGATGGTGGTCATATGGCAAGAACTTTGTTGGGGGTTAAACGTCACAAGTATGCAACAATTGGAAGTATGGCAATTCTTGTGTTGTTAAATTATTGGTTAATGGCGATGTTAATTCTTGTTTTAAGTTCAAGAAATTCCAGTGCAATGCCACTTGATGATATTTCCCCATTATCAAAAAATAGGAAACTTGCATATCTAGGTGTTATAGGATTGGCTGTTTTGTGTGCACCAATACCAACAAATTTTTTACCTAATTTGTTACCTTAGTAAAACTCTAGCTCCATCCATAACAACTGCAACTTTTTGTCTAGCGCCTTGTGTCCTCAGAATATAATCCAAAGAGGATTTTATTCCAGATAGAGAAATCATATTTAATTTTTTAATATAATATTCCGGAAGAATTGAAACTAATCCAATTTGAAAATTCTTTTGTACTTCTGATAAGGAATGTATTTACTTGGATTTCGAAGTTGATCAAGATCTAATCTACCCTCAATGTATTGTTGAAGTGCTTCAGAACCCAAACCAGATTTACATTCTGCTACTAAAATAGACAGACCTCCATTTTGTATTGCACTAGTACAATTCCAAAGTGATGAAAGAGATTTTCCAAGATTATCATTACTGGAGTCTTTTCCAGTGCTAATTATCATTGATTTGTGGTGACCTATATCTTTGATTGCAAATGATTCCAGAGTTTTTGTAAATGAAACTGTTTCGGAAGGATGACCTATTGTAAAATCAACAATACCTTGAGAATTTGCTACAATTTCAATTGCCTTAATTTCAAAATTATCAGCAAATTTTTTGGCTTCCTCAAAACTTTCTGTCAGTTGTCCAGGTGCAGGAAGATTATCTTTTCTTTTTGCATATGCAGAAAGCATTGATTCCTGACCAAACTTTTTGATTAATCTGGTAGAAATAGTCTCATATCCAAATAAACCATCAAATTCCATTTCTCCAATGAAAACAAGATTAGAATTAAAAAGAGCAGTATTATCAAATTCATTAATTGAACTTCCTTCTGGTAGGCCAGATTTTACCAAATTCATTATTTTTTTCTCAGCCAAAATTTTAGGGAATTGTAATGATTTTTGTTCACATATTGTAAATAATGATGAAATAATTTTTTGAATGGATTTTGAGTTATGTAAAACTACAAGTTCCATGGGTTTTGTTAAATCAATAGTATTCAATTTTTCATTGATCGCTACATCTTCTAAGATTTTACCTTCAGAATCAATTTTTTGTTCTAAATTTTCTGCTCGAATATCTAGAACAACATCAGTAATACCATAATTTAACCAGATTTCAGGCATAATTAATGTACAATACAAACCAAAATAAATCCAGTGTAGTTAATTTAGATATGGAATTTGTGAAAGAGTTTGCAACCTTTTTGTATCAAAATGGGATAATAAAATTTGGAGATTTTACACTTGCTAGTGGTAAAAAAAGTTCATACTATGTTGATTTGAGACTAGTTCCAAGCTATCCTCATCAATTCAGAACCATGATAAAGTATCTACAAAACAATATTGCAGAAAGTATAGGATTGAATAGTTTTGATTCTTTAGTATCAGTTCCTACTGGCGGTTTGATTATTGCATCAGCATTAGCAATTGAAATAGTTAAGCCGTTAATCTACGTAAGAAGCAAACCAAAAGAATATGGAACTTCAAAATCAGTTGAAGGGCAAATTCATGAAGGAATGAAGGTTGTAATGATAGATGATGTTGCAACAACAGGAGGTTCGGTTGTAAATGCAATAAAATCATTAAAAGATGCAAACATAACAATAGAGGATGTATATGTAATTGTTAATAGAATGGAAGGTGCAGGTGATGCGCTAAAAGAATTAGGAGTTAAATTGCATTCAATTGTAAGCATAATGCAAATTACACAAGCATTACATGAACAAAAACTTGTGGATGATGATACTTTAGAGAAGGTAAGAAAACAAATTACTAAGTAATTTTGGCAGCTCAGACAAATGCCTTTCAATCATCTTTCAGATATAACTCTGATTCTTCATTGCAGCCAGTAAATTTTGTCTGTGCTCATTTTAAAACTAATGGAAATAATATGGGCCCAAAGGGCTTCGATCCCTTGACTCCCCGGTTATGAGCCGGGTACTCTACCAAGCTGAGTTATGGGCCCTAAGCAGATGAATTTTATCTTCAGTATAAAATGTTATGAGCTCAACAATATGCTTCATAACAACTATCAAGCAACAAATTTTGTGCAGTGATAGATTTGTCTGCAATTCGGATCAAGTTATCTGAATCAGTTGATGTTTTTTCAAGAATATTTCTCCAAGATGCAGCATGACGAATATCAGCTTCGGTATGAAGTTTAAAGTATTCCGTAGCTTCTTCATTAGATATTCCATAGAATTCTGCTAAGCCATCAAGTTTTGTTTGACTAATTTTAGGAATTTCCTTTTCAAAAGCATACATCGCACATGCCCCACCTTCATAGGTATTCATTAATTCAGATAATTCTGAAACAGATTTCCTAGTCTTTTCTAATCCTTCATAGTGAATTAATTCATACTCAGAAACGCCTAATTCTCCTGCAAATCTAATCCATGATTTTATGTGATCAGATTCCTCTTGTTGATTATCAATCAATTCGCTAATCACAGAATTAGGAGCTTTTTCGATAATAGGAGTCATAAACGATGGAACCGCCTTAACAAGTTGAAAGTATTCTTTAGAATAACCAGTTAAAGAATCAAGAGTCAATTTTCCATCAGACCACATCTGATAAAATGGGTGTTTTAGTAAACTTCTTTCTTCAATCATTTCATCAATTCGTTTTATTAGATTCATATTACATCTCCCAATTTGCCAATAAAAAATCTTTGTGGTTTACAAAAGATTTTATGGACAAATTACCCAATTTTGTTGGGTTCCAGTGGTGTAGACCGGTCAAGCATACTGCCCTTTCAAGGCAGTGATCCCGGGTTCAAAATCTAACGATGAAAATCCCGGCTGGAGCACCAAGATTTAATTACTAATGATAAAGTTTTTTGAATAGACCTATATCTTGGAAAAGAAAAATATCGAGATTAATCCTTTACTTGAAACATATGGTAAGTATATCGACAAAATCAACCATGCGTTAGAGAGAGAATTATCACTGTATTCAGAATCAGAATTTATTGAACCGTTAAAATATTCATTAGAGGGTGGAAAACGAATTAGACCAATCATCTTAGTTTTGGCTGCTGAAAGTGTAGGAGAAATTGATGATAACACATTAGCAGCATCATGCGCTGTGGAGTTTTTACATATGGAGTCAATTATACATGATGACATTATAGATAATGAAACAATGAGAAGACAAAAAGAACCGTTTAATATCAAATATGGGTATAATACAAGTATACTAACAGGAGATTTTGTTTTGGGATTAATTCTTGCAATTTCTTCAAGGTTAGATAATGCAAGAATAACAAAGGATTTGGCAACAACAGCTATGTTGATGAGTGAAGGAGAAATGATAGAAAGCAGATTAGAAAGCAGTGAAGATGTTACTTTTGATGATTATCTCAAAGTAATTGAATATAAAACTGCCACTGCATTTGAAGTGGCAGCAAGAATAGGTGCAATTATTGCAAACGGTAGTGAAGAAGAAATAGAAGCTTTAACAGAATATGGAAAAAATATAGGAATTGCATATCAAATAAGAGATGATTTGCTAGACTGGAAGAATGAAGATAAATTGTTTAATTTTCTGATCAAGAAAAGTTCTGATCCAAGAGATGTTTTCAATAAAATGGAAGAACTTTTAAAAAAATATTCTGATAAAGCTAGAATAAGTTTAAGAAAAATTTCAGACAATGATGCAAAAATGAATTTGGATAATCTTATAAAATTTACAACATTTAAGGCATAATACCCAAGTTAAGTGTTGGAGCAGCAAATTCTACAAATTTAGTAATTGGATCTGGATAGACACCAAATCCTACTAAGAAGATTATTGAAAATATCATGATTGCAATGATAGACTTTGGTTCTGCTACTCTTTTTTCAGTTTCTCCTTCAAAATACATTTTTCTTGTGATCCAACCATAGTAAGCTAATGATAGAGCACTGTTTAGAACGCCAGCAATTGCAAGCCAAGGTGCCCACCATATAGTGGAACCAGCATCCAATGCACCACCAAATAACATTAATTTACTCCAAAATCCAGCAAGCGGAGGTACACCAGCTAAAGCAAATAAGGAGATCACTAATCCAAGCGATGTAATAGGCATTCTTCTACCAAGTCCTTTGAGTTTATCGATATTAGTTACTGCAAGTGTGGTTACTATTCCTGCAATTGCTATGAAAGCAGCACCTTTCATTACTGCATGATTCAATATTTGATATAGAGAACCTTGTAAACCAAAATGACTGTATGGAGCTACTGCAAGTCCAATCAAAATGTAGCCAGCATGAGCAATACTAGAATATGCCAACATTCTTGCAAGATTCTTTTGCATGATTGCAGCAATGTTACCAATGGTCATTGTCATCACTGCGATTATACCAAGAGCTAAAGTCCAATCAAGATTAAGTACGACCATTCCCAAAACAACTATTCTAATTGTTGCTGCAAATCCTGCTTTCTTTGTTCCAGCTGCAAGTAAAGTCGTAATGGTTGGAGGTGCACCTTCATAAGTGTCAGGCAACCATTGATGAAAAGGTACCAGTCCCATCTTAAATCCAAATCCTGCAATAAACATTCCAACAGATAGCAATGCTAATGGCAATAACGAAGAATCTAGAGTAGCATAACCCTGAATAACTTCACCGATATTTGTTGAGCCAGTTAATCCATAGGATAATGAAATACCGTAAACAATAATTGCAGATGATAATGCACCAAACAAGAAATACTTGAGTGCAGCTTCATTTGAACTCGGATTCTTTTTCATAAATCCAACAAGAACGTATGTTGGAATGCTCATGAGCTCCCATGCAACAAATAACATCACCAAGTCAGTAGAATATGCTACTAATACCATACCGATTGTTGAAAGGAGTATTAAGGAATAGTAAACAGCTGGATAGTTCTTTTTTCGCATGTAATTAAAGGAGCCAACTGTAGTGAAGATTGCAACAATTAGCATCGCGATTGCAAAGAATCCACCAAATGCGTCATCTACAAGTACATCTTCAGAAAATAGAGCAGATGGAAGAATATTATCACTCATGAATTGATATGCAACGTATCCAATAGATGCAATCAATGCAGAAAATGCAATAACTGCATAAAATGAGTTTGAACCTTTTTCTTTTCTGGCAATACTGATTATAGGCAACAAAACTCCTACTGTGCCAAGAATGGCAATTATTACCAATGGCGTTGAACTTATTTCTAGCATCTCATCTTATCTCCTATATCAACAATATCAGGACTACAAATAGTAATCCTGCTCCAAATACGAATAGATAAGATTGGGTTACACCTGTTTGAGTTCCTTGAACTACTCTGGCACTCCAACCAACTGCTTTTTGCAATCCATTGTTCATTCCATAATCAATGGCGGTCTTTTCAAAGTATCTGAATACTCCTCTTGAAAGCCATAATGGAGCTACAACAAAACACCAATAGACAATTGCATTAAGATAAAATCTGTTCAGAATGAGTTTATGAATAGCAGAAAAGAAAATGTTTGAATTTACAAATTTAACAGGATCAACCCATCTACCAATATAGAATACATATCCTAACCCAGTTCCAAGTGCAAAAGCAGATAATGATGCAGTAAGTGCAACTGGATTGATTCCATCTAAGAATCCAGGCAGTATTGAGTTTTCAATTTCATGAGGTATAGAATGAATTCCAAATGTTTCTTCAAGATAATTTGTAAACAATTCATGTAATCCACCTTCAAATGATAAGCCAATTAGACCAATAGCAATTGTAAGCACTGCAAGAATTCCATATGGCACCCACATAGACATTGGTGCTTCATGAATATGATGTCCTTCTTCTTCCATTTTTTGAATATGTTTACTCTTTGAACCATAGAAAACCAGTCCCAGCATTCGGGTTGTAT
>JACRND010000070.1 GCA_016234975.1 Nitrosarchaeum sp.
GTCATATCATCATTTTACCCATTACGTGAATTTTCACAAAATGTTGGTAAAGAAAAGGTTGATGTAAAATTACTAGTTCCAGTTGGAGTTGAACCGCATGATTGGGAACCAACAATAAAAGATGTACAACAAATGCAAAAATCTGATCTTATCATAATTAATGGAATTGGATTTGAAAGTTGGGTTGATAAATTAAATGAAATGAATTACCGAGGAGTAGTAGTTGATACCAGTAATGGAATTATTATAAAAAATATGGATAAAGGATCTTCAATACAAGAACATGTTGGTGAATCTGAAGATCCTCACATTTGGTTAAATCCAGTTTTTGCAAAAATCCAAGTCCAAAATATCGCAAATGCATTTTCTGATTCGGATCCTGAAAATAGGCAATATTTTCAAGAAAATGCTGCAAACTACATCCATAAATTAGATTTACTTGATTCAAAAATTCGCAATGAATTATCTGGTTGTAATCATGATTTCATATCTTTTCATCGTGCCTTTTCATATTTTGCAGACGAATATGATCTCACACAACATACTATAATTTCTTCATATGTACCACATGCAGAACCCACTGCCAAGACTTTAGAAAATGTAATCAATAAAGCCAAGCAACTTAATCTTAAAGTCGTTTTTACTGAAGAAACAGCTGACCCTAAAACTTCTCAAGTAATTGCAAATGAAATTGGAGGAAAAATACTAGTTTTATCTCCACTAGAAATTGGCGATGATGGAACTTACATTTCTAAAATGACTGAGAATCTAAATCATCTAAAGGAGGCATTATGTTGATAGTTGAAATTGATCATCTTACAATTGAATATCCTGATGTAAAAGCTATAGATGATGTTAGTTTTACGGTTAACCAAGGTGACTTTTTGGGCATAATTGGCCCTAACGGAGCGGGAAAATCTACACTTTTTGCTGCAATGCTTGGTCTTAATACAAAATACAAAGGCACAATCAAATTTTTTGGCACTGATATTAGAAAATCAAAGAACTATCTTAAAGAGATTGGTTACGTACCACAGAAACCAATCTTTGAGAAAAACTTTCCTGCAACAGTTAATGACGTTGTTAAAATGGGATTACAAAAAGAATCAGATGAAAATAAAATAGATGAAATTTTACAACAACTTTGGATACATGAGCTCAGTGAAAGAAGAATAGGTGAATTATCTGGTGGACAACAACAACGTGTCTTTATTGCAAAAGCCTTAGTTAACAATCCCAAAGTCTTAATTTTAGATGAACCTGTTACAGGTATTGATCAACAAAGCATAGATCTTTTTTATAGTATTTTAAAAGAACTAAACTCTAAGCAAAACATTACAATAATCTGGTCTTCCCATGATCTAGATGCAGTAAATAAATTAGCAAATCATGTAGCTTGTCTCAACCGAACTCTTTTCTTTCATGGAGAATCTGATGATTTCTTTAAAAATGATGATCTTGTAAAACAGTATTCTGAAGCTTCCATGCAGAAACACATGCATCATCATTAGAAATGACTTTTGAAATTTTTACTTTTAGTTTTATGCACAGAGCAATCATTTCAGGAATTGCAATTGCAATTTTATGTTCCATAGTAGGTCTTTTTCTAGTCTTGAGACGTTATTCATTATTTGGTGACGCTATTGCTCATTCATCATTTGGTGGAATTGCATTAGGTTTGATGGCAGGAATCTATCCCCTTTGGACTGCATATGGCGTTTCAATAGTTAGTGCACTGATTATGACACGAATTAAAGATAGAAGATGCATCGATAGCAGTTCTTTTATCATCAGGAATTGCTGTAGGTCTCGTAATCATTGGATTATCTGGTGGATTCACTCTTGATATTTTCAGTTTTCTTTTTGGAAGTATCTTACTTGTTAGTGTTAATGATACAATTCTGATTTTATCACTTACAGGAATTATTCTAATTGTAATTCTTTTATTATATCGCCAACTTCTTTACTCTACATTCAACGAAGAACAGGCTAAGGTCAGTGGCATTCCCGTTGAAAAAATCAATTATCTTATTGTCTTTATGGCAGGAATTACAGTTGTAACTTCAATACAACTAGTTGGTGTCTTACTAATTTCTGCACTATTTGTAATTCCAAATGTAACTGCAATAATGTATGGAAGAGGATTCAAACAAACTGCAATAATTTCAATGAGTTTTTCTATATTTTCTGTAGTTGCAGGAATAATAATCTCATATATTTTTGATATAACACCAGCAGGAACAATTGTATTATTTGCAATTGGTATATTTGCATGTACAATGGGAATAAAGTCTGCTGGATTATTATCCAGACATAATTAATTCATTTAACCTTCTCTTATCTTTTAGACTTTTGACAAAAAATAATGATGTTACAATTATGCCCATTGCAATTAATGGAGATACAACCTCGGTATATTTTAGTTGAAAATCACCCACATCTGGTATTTGAGATGCTATAGGAACCTCTATAGTCTTTATCATTGCTAATTTGTTTCCCTGTTGTTCAACAAACCATACATTGTCTTTGTTGTCAGATGTTGAAAATTGTACAAATGATGTTGCGGTTGGAATTGGAATCTCAATCAAATTTTTGTTCTCTGGATCATATGCAACAATCTTGTCTATTGCGTGCTGTGGAATCCAAACATTTCCATACCTATCAAATGACATTCCATAAGGCAGTGCCTCCTTATCTGGTACTGAAATTCTCTCAAATGTTTTAAGAATTGGATTGAATTTGGTAATTGCCGTACCAGTATGTTCTGCAATCCACAAATTTCCTTCATCATCAAAAGCTAAAGCCTCTGGCGATGCAAGAGGCTTTTCGGGTGTAAATTCTATAATGTTATTATTTTTTGGATTGATAAATCCTATTTTACCAGAGGCTGATTCAGTAAACCAAATTTTTCCTTCATCATCAATTGTCAAGGCAAATGGCAGTGATTCTCTTACAGGCATCTTGATTTCTTCAAATGTGCCCAGATCTGGTTGATACTTCAAAATCACATCTTTATTGGTAATTGCAATCCAAATATTTCCATCAAAGTCTGCTTGTATGAAAGTAGCTATGTTGTCATAAATTACAGGTGCTATTTTTGGTAAACTTTTTGTGATAATTTGCTTGTTACTTGGATCAAAATACCCAATTTGATTTCTTGGCGTATCCGTAAACCAAATTTTCCCTTGTTTATCTTGTGTAAGGAACATAGTGGTTAATCCATCAAATGAGTATGAAGTAAATTTTTGTGTATCAAGTGAGAATTGCCATAATCTGGGTGAAGATGGATCACTTACCCAAATTGAATTCTTTCCATCATACAAAGGGTAAAGAGGTTTTGAAGATTCCGGCAATTCATATTCTATGATTTCTGTTTTAAGATCTGTTAATCTTGGTTTAACTAGTAAATTCATGAAAATTGATTCATTTGCATTCTTATCTCTTTGAGTCTCTATTTCCACTTGCCACTGACCTGAAAATCCAAATGTTAGTTCTCCTTGAAATTCAACTGGTTTACCTTCATCCTGTTTAATAATTTTCATGGGAATTTCTATTGGAGAAATATTTCTCTGAGGATTAGAGATCTTTACTTTGATTTCACTTGAATCATTCAACGGCTTATTTTCAAGATCGCTAACTTTGACTAGAATTGTGTTTGTACCGCTAGAAAATGGCGTTATTTTAATATCAAATTTTGTATTTTCTGAAAATTCTATTGTAGTAAAATCATATAAAACTTTTTGAGCATCAACCTGTTTGATTTCTCCAGCAGGCAATGTTCCATTAGTAAGTAGAGCAACAATCCCTAAGAGAGCAATTCCTAATACTACATCAAATTTCAATGATCTTTTTAATTTCTTGTATACTGCAATAGAGCCTGTTTGTAAACCTTTTTCAGCCTTTTTTTGAATCTTAAATTGGAAATATCCTCCCAATCCAACCATAATTACCGCAATTGAAATTTTTACAAGAATTAATTTACCATATATTGACTCAGTGATCAATCCTACATTGCTTTCCAAAAACCACATCAATGTTGGCCCAGTAATCACTACAATTCCTATTGCGACAATAAACATAATTGAAAATCTTGGAATTAAAACAAGGGTCATCTTCTCCCGTTTTGCTTCTTCTAATTGTGAAAATGTGGGTAGTAACGTAAATACAAAGTAAATTGTGCCTCCGATCCAAACTGCAGCCACAAAATTATGAATATAATCTAGAATAACTGCAGGTGTCTCTCCACTTGCTGCACCATGCCCAATCAAACTTGAAGTTCCAATTAATCCAAGTGTAACTACAAGCATTGGAATTTTATTTTTCATAGATAGATTATTTTTTCTATCCATCACAAACCATAAACCGAGAAGAATAACTGTAATTATCATTCTGATTAACCACATATTTCCAAAATTAGTTTGAATTACATCAAAAACTGAAGTTTCTAATCTTATAGTTTGTACTGCTAACATCATAATATTTGATACAAAAATTAGTACTAGTCCAATGCCTGTAACTGTCATAAATTTTCCATGATGGAAAGATTTTTGGGTTCCCCAGATTATCATTGAGGCAATTACAACACCTAAAACCATGGTTTGACCAACAAGTCCTGGAAATCTTGCTCCAGATTCAGGCAAAAATACTAATTCAGAAACATTTTGATTATGACTTGATCCAACATCTATTTTTGCATCACCTACTGCAAAAATAAATGCGTTATCAACTAAATGTCCGTCAACTTTTGATAGAACTTTACTAGT
The DNA here is from genome assembly GCA_016234975.1 of Nitrosarchaeum sp. Lineage (GTDB taxonomy): Archaea > Thermoproteota > Nitrososphaeria > Nitrososphaerales > Nitrosopumilaceae > Nitrosarchaeum. Next base: position 4,764 of record JACRND010000070.1, read on the forward strand.
TACAGTATAAACTCCCTCTTCTAATGGTGGTGTAGTTACAATTAGAGAATTATCACCGTCAAAATATTTAGAATCCTTATTGTCGATTTGTTCTCCATGACTATCTAATACTTTAAGAGAACTAAAATCAATTTCAATTGGTTCAGAAAAATGAGTAATAACTTCTGTGATTCCTACCGATGCATTTGACGCTGAACTTGGACTAGTATCTGTAGTAAATGGGTGAGCTGCAGCATATGGAATGGATATTGATGAAATAAACAATAAAACAATTAGAAATTTCTTCATTTACTTTTCAGGTTATGTTTGACAATTTAAACAGTTTTCATTAAATTCGAAGTTTGTACCATTCACGTAAAGATAATAACATGTGATAATAAAATAACAGTCATGAAAGTTATTACACTAAGTATTA
>JACRND010000071.1:0-3154 GCA_016234975.1 Nitrosarchaeum sp.
AAGCACTCTCCAAAAAGCTGATACTCCCAGCAGTAAATACGTCAGAATTTGGAGAATTCAAGATTATTGATCTATTACAGGCGTTTGCCAATCTACTTTGAGGCTTTGATGTAATAGCAATTGAGGTTTTAGCCATTTTTGCAACTTTGATATTAGATATCGTGTTTCCAGATACTGAGACAAGATAGACAGTTTTATTTTTTACAATGGTTTTAGTTTTTAGCAGGTCAAGTGGATCAAATGATTTTACAAGATAATTAGAAAATACTTCAGCTAACATTGCAGATACAAACGAATCGCCAGTACCAGAAAATATCACATTTTTTTGCTGTGTTCTAGAAAGTGGTTTTTTACTGCGAAATGTATGTAAAAATTTAGGTTGAGTAAAAATGTCTTTTTCATACGCTTCTAGAGTTTGCATAAAAAACATAAAATCATCACACATATTAGAAAGACGGTCAAGTTTTGATTTTTATAACGAACATTTAGGAATAAAATGTGGAAATCTCTGTAGGGCATACGCCAGATTCAGATGATGCATTCATGTTTTATGGAATGTTTACAGGAAAAGTAACATCTTCTGATTTTACTGTTAATCATGTGATTGAAGATATTGAAAAGTTGAACAGAAAAGCAACAAATCCAGAATTGGATGTTACTGCAGTGTCGGTTCATGCTTGTGCTTACATTCCAGGATATACTATTTTGAGAAGTGGTGGAAGTTTTGGGATAGGATATGGTCCAATTGTTACAGCAAAAAAACAAATGACAGTTGATGAAATTAAAAAAGGCAAAATTGCAATACCGGGAAAAATGACATCCGCATTTTTATTACTTCAGTTAATGATCGGTAAATTCGATTATATTGAAATGAATTTCAGCGACATTCCAGAAGCAGTAAGAAACGGCAAGGTAGATGCAGGATTGGTCATTCATGAAACCCAATTATCGTATGAGCAAGAAGGAAATATCAAAATTTTAGATGTTGGAAATTGGTGGGATAAGGAAACAAATGGATTGCCAGTTCCATTAGGAATCAACGTTATGAAGACCAGTCTAGGAATGGATAAAATTCACAAATTTGATCAATATTTGCAAGCATCAATTGAGTATGGATTGAAGCATCTAGATGATGCAATGGATTACGCAATGCAATACAGTAGAGGAAAACCACGAAATCTGATTGAAAAATTTGTAAAAATGTATGTTAATGAAATTACTGTGAATATGGGAGATAGGGGAGAAGAATCAATAAGAAGAGTTTTTGAGATGGCAAAACAAAAAAACTTAGTACCAGAATTTACACTTAGTATAGCCATCAAGTAATTATATCACAAAAAATTTTTTTTGCAATAATGCTTGATAAAATTTCTCCAAATGAGGCAAAATATATCATTAAACCCATATATATAAGAAACCTTCCCTCAACAGAAACAGGAAGCGCCCACAGCGGATAAATAAAATAAATAGACCAAAACAGCAAAAAAAGTAATTTATACTGGTTTATATAAGATTTCATAACTTTTTACTTTGTGTAAAGCATTTTCATCTTCATAATCTATTTTTTCCCCGCAAAAAGGACAAAAATCAATAGACAGTACGGAATGTCCATCATATGTGATTTGATCCACTATTGCAAATTTACCTTGATCATAACTCCAGACGGTAAATTTTTTGCAATAGTTTTTGAATTTTTCACAACAAAACACAGTATCGTGCTTTAACGTAAAATTTGAATACGTATTATTTTCAGATTCTGGATCCTGTAGTGTTTCCTTTTTGTATAACGCTTTCATGATAAAGTCAATTAAAATAATTAACTTCACATGCATGATAATACCTTTTCTTGAATATACGAAGTGCCATTACTAACAAAATAAATTTAGAATCTACGTAAATACAAGGCAAGTTTTAGCCGTTTTTCTTCAATTGTCTTGTCTTGCAATCCGATGAATTCTGAAGAGGTCACGTGGATTGCAGGTATTTCTTTATCGGCAGATCTGATGATACTTGTATCTTTCACAGTTGATTTTAATTTTGCGTAAACATAAGTGACGGTATGTATGTTAATTTACATACAATATTTTCATAATAAATTCTAATTTTTGATTTTAGTTTAAAACTAACCTTAGAATATAAAATGTCGCAAGTAGCATAATTTTGCTAAAAACATGACTAAAACAGTCACATATAGATTTAGGCGGTATTTATGCCAAAACACTAGAAATTATTCATTCCAAAGCAAATCAACTATACATAATTTAAAAATCAGTGTTTTTGATTTATTATGATGAGTGTAGAGCGCATAGTTTTCGAATTTGTGAAATATATTCATAAAGAACCTAGAAATTGTCCAGCATGTGGATTTAACATTGTCATTGAATGTTGTAGTTTTATAAAAGGGCGTGGTTGGTTTTGTCCAAAGTGTAAAACGCTATCAGTGTATGATGAAGAAATTCAAAAGATGATAGGAGATAATGTTTCAATATTACCTGTAATTCCAAAGCCTCCATATTCTTTTGGTGAAACTTTGAAAGCATCATCAAAAGTACGCCGTATAGATTAGCAATATATGATAAATTATAAAATGACAAGACAATCAAATCTCAAAAATCATCTTTAAATAAAATTTATTCGAGTTTGACGTAAAATTAGGCATAAGTACATAACAATTAAAAGAATTTCAGCAGACCAAAGTTTAATTTTACATAAAATTAAAGAAAGACAATATGGGAAGTATATCAATAAAGAAAGGATGGACTAAGAATAGCAAACTTGCATTAATAGGTCTGATAGGAAGCATAATAGTAATTATCATCACATTGGCGTTTTGATCAGATTCAGTTATGTTAATTTTTTAAAAAACAAACAGGCATAAAGTTATCATCACTAAAAAAGAGCACCATATAATGATAAACAAACATTGAAAGTGTTAAAAGAAAATATCCTTATTTATTTGAATGAATTGAAAGAAGATTCTGAAAATAAAATTATCTTAGAAACTTAATGAGTCAATAATAGAGGGCAACAAGTGTAAATATTCAATATAAAAAACGTAATCATAGATAGAATCATTAATCTACAATATTAAATTTAGAAAAATATGATAAATTGTTTTGTTTGTGGAAAAAAGAAAGAAGACTATGAAGTATGG
>JACRND010000071.1:3165-6622 GCA_016234975.1 Nitrosarchaeum sp.
AATAAACTAATGATATGCATTACATATGATTCAGAATTTCAAAATAATGAAATTATACGCAATATGTCAGATAAATCAAGGATATGTCACGTATGTATTAAAACAATAGAAAAAAGTGTTGAAGAAAATAGTAAAACATAATTTCTACTCACAGAAAATTAAATGCCTATAGAATATTTTGAGAAATCATTTTTCGGAGTAACAATTACGGTATTCTCATGAATTTCTTTTTTAAACAAGTTCATCATAAAAAGAACAAAGATACACAATCACTGTATTTATCTGATATATTTTTGGATTTAAGCAATCGAGTAATTTTCCCTAGTGAAAGTTGTCTCAAGATTACCTAATATATGATAAAATTTAACATTTAAGGAGATGGGTATGTTAGTTGATAAAAAAATATGTACAGGTGGAATTGCCATGTTAGTAATAGGTATAATCATCATAATCAATCTCAATGTCACTATGCCAGTTGGTCAATCTGGAATGACTGAAGAAGAGATTATCGATTTGATGACAAAACAACAAGAAAATAAAGACATTACTACTCTTGCAGGAATTTTAATCGGGGTTGGATTTATGTTAATTTTAATTAGTTTTGGTGCCAGAAGGAGAAGAAAAGGCAGTCCAGAAAAAGAAGAAAAAAAACCAATTACCTAAACTTCAAACATTTTAATTCAAAAATTATGATTGATCAGTATTGATTCATGCAGAGATTAGCATCTATCCAATTGGGACAGGTGCTACAAGCATAAGTTTCTACATTGTTAAAGGAATAGAAGCAATACAAAACATCAAAGAAATAAGATATGAAATCAATTCTATGGGAACAATTTTAGAGTCAGATAACATCGATAAAATTTACGAAGCTGCTAAAATCATTATGGAAGTAGTCCATAATCTAGGAGTAAACAGAGTAGAAGTGATTTTGAAAATAGACTCAAGAAAAGACAAACAAGTAAAAATTGAAGATAAATTAGAATCCATAAAAAAACATCTAAGTAAAAATAAAATTTAGAATCGCTTGATAATATTAAAAAAGGTATCACGTTGTGCGGGCTGACGTCCTATTTCTTTTACCATTGTTGTTAGCTCTTCTATAGATGAAGTAGTTGGTTTTCCAGCTGCACGATAAATTTCTTCAGAGAATGCAGTTCCAACCAAATCATTGCCACCGTTAGATAATGCAACTTGTGCAAGTTTTTTACCATATGCAACCCAATAAACAGAAATGTTATTCAACACATTTGCAAGCATTAACCTAGATAATGCAATAATTCTCAAATCATATACAGATGAGCATTCATTGGTGACCAGATGTTCTTGCTCAAGTTCAGTATTATCGAGACTGAATTTAAGAGGAATTAATGTGATAAAGCCTTTAGTCTTTTTTTGCAATTCCCGAATTTTTATCAGATGATCAATGATATGCGATGGTTTTTCAATATGACCATATAGCATTGTGACGTTGCTTTTGATTCCAAGATTATGGGCTTGCTCAATTGTATCTAACCATTCTTGTCCCGAGCATTTCCCCCTAACAATTTTTCCTCTTATTTCAGGGTGAAATAATTCAGCTCCACCACCAGGCATAGAGTCAAGACCTGCATCTTTAAGTCTAGAAAGAATCTCCTTGACAGAATTTTTTGTTAATTTAGACAGATAAAAAATTTCAGCTGCAGTAAGTGCCTTGATTTTTAATTGAGGGTGATTTTTCTTTATGATTCTCATCATGTCTTCATAATATTCTAAAGGCAGTTTTGGATGAAATCCACCCACAATGTGAACTTCTGTTGCGCCCATATTTTTTGCAATAGCAACACGTTGTTCAATTTGCTCAGGAGTGAGAGTGTACGCATCTTCAGCACCGTCTTTTCTATAAAATGCACACATCTGACAACTTGCAGCACAAACATTTGTGTAGTTCATGTAATAGGATGCAGCAAAAGTTACTGTGTCTCCAACTAATTTCTTTCTAGTAATATCCGCAACTGCACTTAACATGTGTAAATTATCATAATTCATCAATTCCAGTCCATCATCATACGATAATTCTTCTCCAGCAATTGCTCGATCTAACGCCTTAGATTCACCTATTAGTTGTTCTAACACATAACAAGTCAACTGTTAAAGGATATATTCCTTAACTGTCAGTCTCAAGAAATAAGTAGGCAAACAAATTACAAACGTCATGGTACTGCCACTTGTTGATGAATACAAGCCAAAGTGTTACTTGTGTCACATAGGATTTGAGAATATCGAGAAACTCAGAGAACATCAAAATACAGAGCATAGAGAATTTTTTGAATCCCATGAAAAAAACAATAAACGTGAACCAGCACCAGGCGATATTACGGTGTTTTAGATTTTTTGTTTTTTGATATGCTTTAGCAATTCTTCGGTCATTTCTTTGCTAATGTGTGCAAGATCATAATCATGATCAATAGATAATGATTTTTTAAAATATTTTAATGCATCGGCAAGATTTCCAGATTCGCCTAATGATAGTCCTTTGTAAGCTAATGCCATTGCATGTTTTTTATTAATTTTAAGGACCAAATCATAACACTTGATTGCATCTCGGTATTTTTCATCGGTATGCAATGATGCACCCTTGTTAACTAATGCGTTGATATTTTTTGGATCAATATGCAACGCTTTATCATAATATTTTATAGCTTGTTTTATCCTACCCAAATTTTGTAAAGTTACACCTTTGTCTATTAGAGCATTAATGTTATCAGGCTCTAGTTTTAATGCTAAATCATATAGTTTCAAAGCATCTGAAAAATTACCATCTTCACAAAGATCATAAGATTGTAATAATATTTTATCTACTTCTTTACTCAATGTGTCTTTGATAGCACTTTATCAATAATATAGATTCACAATTAGTCAGATATTGGAAAATAAGATTGTTTTATAGATCCATGTTTTGATCTAATTTTAGACCTTTGTATCTATTTCTTATAGTAACTTCAGTCACACTTGCAGCTTCTGCGATATCTCGTTGAGTTATATCTTCACCATTTTTAACACATGCCAAATACAGGGCAGCGGCAGCTAATCCCATTGGGTCTTTTCCTGCAGATTCTTCATGCTCTTGAGATATCTTTAGAACTTTGGCGGCATAACGTTTCGTTTTTTCTGTAATTCCAATCCTACTTGCAATACGTGCAACACATTGAATGGGATCCACTACAGGCATCTTTAGGTCTAGTTCTCTATGTAGCAATCTATAACATCTTGCAATATCTTTTTTCTTCAGATTTGCAGCTTCTCCTACATCATTTAGTGTTCGTGGTGTTTCTGTATCTCTACATGCAGCATAAAGGGCAGAGGCAATCATTGCAGATATGGATCTTCCACGTACTAATTTTTTTTCAATAGCTTTTCTGTAACTATAAGCAGCCTTTTCAATTACGGCATCAGAAAGTGCAAGTTTGTCTTTTAG
>JACRND010000072.1 GCA_016234975.1 Nitrosarchaeum sp.
AACAGAATTAGGGTTTTGATTTCTCAAATATTTTGTATAGTTTTGTTTTTTTAGCCATTACGCCAGCTAGCATCACACCAAGAATGGTTCCTCCAATAACATCCATTGGAAAATGTTGTAGAACATACACTCTACTTATTGATACCAACATAGGATAGAGAAGCAACAAATACGAACCTCTAGGAAATCTTTTAGATAGAGCATATCCAAGAATTACACCAAAAATCATAGATCTAGCAGCATGTCCAGATGGATAAGAAGCGCTTGATCCTCCTTCACAAAACAATGCAAATGTATCACGGCTGATGGGTACTGGAAACGATGTACCTTCATAATCAAAGTCAGGCCTGTCTCTATCAACTCCGCACTTTATGTATCCAGTAAGTAAAGTCGATAAAACAATTAAAATCATCAAGGTAATTCCAACTCTCCTAGTTTTTTTGATTAAAAGCATCAAAATACCAAAACCAAGCATCCAAATCGCATCACCGCTTTCTGTAATGATCTGCATGATAAGATCCAGTGACGGATTTCCTACATGATTAGCAACAAAGGAAATTACGAATTGATCAAAACTTTCTGTGATGTGAAAATACACCAACAAAGATACAATAACAAATGAAATTACAAGCAGAACAAATGAACGTGACCGAATATCAAAAATCCAATTTTGCAATTAAGTAAACCTCAAGTATGTTATTTTTAATTTTTTCAAGTAGATAAGTATTGAAAATAATTTACTGGATAAATATCAAATCATAACCAAAATGATCGGCTCAAAGAATTTAACCAAGGAAATAATAGAAAAGTTGTGAAGGTACTCACACTAGATGATTTTGACCTTAAAGGTAAGACAGTTTTTTTGAGAGTTGACATGAATTGCCCTATAGATCCTGAAACAATGGAGATTTCAGGAACTAAACGTATTGAAGAGGCAATTGAGACCATAAAATCACTAGAAGAGGCAAAAGTAGTTGTTGCTTCTCATCAAGGAAGAGTGGGAAACAAAGACTATACAGGAATGGACAAACATGCAAAGGTTCTTGAAAAATTAATTGGTAAAAAAATCAAGTATGTAGAGGACATCATAGGTATTGCCGCACAAAATGAAATAAAAAATTTGAAAAATGGAGAGATATTGCTTTTAGATAATTTACGTTTATGCGCTGAAGAAAATTACGAATTCACACCACAAGAAGCTGCAAACACTATCATGGTAAGTCGATTATCAAAATTATTTGATCTTTGCGTGTTGGATTCATTTCCAAGTGCACACAGATCACATCCATCAATAGTTGGATTTCCACATGTGTTACCTGCATGTGCAGGACGAATTGTTGAAAGAGAAGTAAGAAATCTTGATGAGATCATGACTGTAGCCAAGGCACCACATGTGATTGTACTTGGCGGCTCCAAGGTATCAGATAGATTAGAGGCAATTAGATTATTGATTCAAAACGGTCGTGCAGATCATGTATTGCTTACAGGGTTAATTGGGAATGTATTCATGCGTGCACAAGGAAGAATAAGATATCCACTTGGGATAAAAAGAGAAGATGAGGTAGTAGCAAAAGCCCATTCTCTAATTGGGGAATATCCAGATGTATTTTCCACTCCAGTGGATATTGCAATTGACAAAGACGGAGAGCGAATAGAGATGGATGTAAGAGAACTTGAGATAGGAGACAAGATTTATGATTTAGGACCTAAAACAGTAGAACATTATTCAAAATTGATTGCAGGTGCAGGAACTGTTTTCATAAGTGGTCCTGCGGGATTTTTTGAAAAAGAAAACTTTAGCTACGGAACAAAGGGATTACTCACTTCAGTTGCAAATTCTATGGCAACTACAATAGTAAGTGGAGGTCACTTAACATCTGCATTAAAAAAATACGGATTGGCAGAAAAAATAGACCATATCAGTACTGCTGGGGGAGCATTGGTTCTTTATCTTACTGGAGAAAAGCTTCCGATGATAAAAGCGCTAGAAGATGCAGCTATCAAATATAGATCTAAATAGGCGATTTGCAAGAAGGGTTAGGACAAATTTGTTTTTCAGATACGCCGAGATATACATCTAAATTACAAGCATTGCAATGGTGTTTTTCCATAGGATCAAATAGCTTGAGCCAAATAGTTGTGAAATTTTGTGCAATATTTCTTGCAAGACCAGAATCACAGATTTCATGAAAATATGATTCTATATCATCTATAATCCAGGAAGGATCTAAATCTCCATTTTGTTTTATTTTCTCAAAAATTTCATCATTGGTAAATTTTTCATCAGCACCATTATGATTTTCAAAGATAATTTTTCTAATTTGAAGTTGAATTGGAGTTGCAGGAGTAAAATTGCCCATATTAGTATAAGTTGGCTGCCTCTTCTTTTAACTTATCTACATCTTGAGAATCTTTCATGTGTTTTCCAAGATATGAGTAAAGAGCAGATTTTAGCACTTTAAGAGAAAGTAGTGCGCATTTTATCCTAACAGCTTGTAGATTTTCCAATCCCAATTCACTTAAGACATCATGTTTAGTGATATTTCTTACTTCTTCAATGCCTTTGCCTTTTGTAATTTCAGTCAGTACTGAAGAGCATGCCATACAAATAGCACACCCCTTACCATGAAATTTAATATCAGATACTTTGTTATTTACAATTTTCATATCAATGTCAATACTGTCTCCACATAATGGATTTGAGTCATGAAAAGTAACATCTGGATTTTCTATTTTACCATAATTGATCGGGTTTCTTGAATAGTCAATTATCATTTCATGATAAATATCTGCGTTACTGCTCATAGTTTGAATATCCTCGCAACTTTGTTTAATGAATCAATCAATGAATCTACTTCCTCTTTAGTATTGTAAACATAAAAACTTGCCCTAGAGGTGGCTGCAACATTTAGTCTTTCCATTAATACTTGAGCACAGTGATGTCCAGATCTTATTGCAATTCCTTCCTCATCTATTATTTGTGCTACGTCATGAGGATGAACATCTGCAAAATTAAATGAGATCACACCACCTCTTTTTGAGATATCTTTGGTGCCATAAATTGTGAGTCCATTTACTTTAGATAATTTTTCAATAGCATAAGTTGTCAATTCAATTTCATGTTCTCGTACATTATCCATTCCAAGTTTTGTAAGATAATCTATTGCTGCTCCGAATCCAATGACATCTGCAATGTTTGGAGTACCAGCTTCAAATTTGTAGGGCAAATCATTCCATGTTGTTTCATATTTGTGCACTTCTCGGATCATATCACCACCACCATGAAATGGGTTCATGGTTTGTAGGACAGATTTTCTTACCCATAAAACTCCAATTCCTGTAGGTCCCAACATTTTATGCCCAGAAAATGCAAAAAAGTCACAACCTAATTTTTCAATGTTAACAGGCATGTGAGGAACAGCTTGGGCTCCATCAATCAAAGTTAACACACCATATTCTTTACATTTTGAAATTATTTTTTCTGTATCAGTAATAGTACCAAGAACATTAGACATCAGACTAAAGGTTACAAGTTTGACTTTGCCTGTGGCAAGATATTTTGTAAGATCATCTAAAATCAGTTCGCCGTTATCATCCATTCCAATGTATTCTAGCTTAGCCCCCTTTTCCTGAGTTAAGAGTTGCCAAGGGACGATATTGCTATGGTGTTCGTATTCAGTGGTAACTATGATGTCGTCTTTTTTGATATGTGTTCTGCCCCACGCATATGCAATTAGATTTATTGCTTCAGTTGTTCCTCTAACAAAAATAATTTCTTCCCTATTGGCAACATGGATGAAATTTGCAATCTTGTCTCTTGTTGCTTCATAAAGTTCAGTTGCTTCCTCTGCCAATGCATAAACGGCTCTGTGAATATTTGCATTATGGTTTCTATAATAATCATTGATTGCATCAATCACTTGATTTGGTTTTTGTGTTGTAGAAGCATTATCCAAATACACAAGTGTCTTGTTATTTCTTACAGTTCTTTGTAAAATAGGAAAATCTTTTCGTAAATTTTCAAAAGATGTTTGTACACTTTGCAATTCTAAACCTCCACGTAGATCTCGTTTTGTTCTATTTTAACATTGTATGTTTTTAGTGGTATTTCTGCAGGAAGATTTTGTGGCTTTCCACTTTGTAAATTAAAAACAGAAAGATGTAATGGACATCTTACACCTTCTTCACTGAGAAATCCTGTTGAAAGATCAGCATCTGCATGAGTACATATTAGATCAGTTGCATAGATTTTTCCTTTTTGATTTGCCAAAAGAATTTTTTTATCATCATGAGAAAATCCAAAGAGTTGACCAGTCTTTACTTGATCCAATTTACAAGCTTTAATCCATTGAACCAAATTCATCACCGATACTTGTAATGTTGCTCAATTTCTGAATCTTCGTTGTAACGTGTTTCTTCAATTTCAACAAATTTTGTCAGTTCTTCATCGGTGTTAATTGTCAATTCACGTGCATCCCATTTAGATTCAATCAAATAAGCAATCCATGCTCTTACCTGATAGGACATTTTTCTTGATAACGGTTCCAAAAATCCTTCAATAATTGTTCTTTCAGCTTCTTCTTTACTTAGACATCTAGTTCTAAGATAGAAGATTTGCTCCTCATCAATTTGTGCAACAGATGCAGAATGGGTTGCCTTGACATCATTGGTAAAAATTTCCAATCCAGGTATGGCATCAGATTTTGCGTCTTTGTCAAGCAAAATGGAACGGCCTGACAAAAATGAATTTGATTTTGTGGCTTTTTCTTTTATTCTAATCATTCCCTTGAAAAGAGATTTCGATTTATTTCGTAGAATTGATTTTTCAACAACTCTACCATCAGTGGATGGACTTTCGTGATTCACATTTGTTTGAATATCAAAAGATTGTTCATTGTTTCCAAATATTACTTCAGAATCATTAGCAGAAGCGCCGGTTCCATTAAGAAAATATTCTATTTTGTATCGAGACAACATAGAGCCAAACAAACCAGAATACCAGTTAACTTTAGAGTCTTGTCCCAAGTCAGTTCTCCTAGTGGAGAAATTAACAGTGGTTTGGTCCATCATTTGTAATGTTGTAATATCAAGTTGTGCATTTTGAGCAATGTTTGTGTTTAGCAATTCAAGATATGCTTGTTGTTTTTCTGCTTTAGAAGAATACAATTCCTGAACAATTGTTGCCTTGCTACTTTCATCTACAAAAATAATATTTCGAGCAATAGTAGAAATTCCATCATCAGATAAGCAGGACAAAATATGGATGGGTTTTACTAATACTAGATTGCGTGGTATGTGGATAAAAATTCCAGAATTAAATGCGGCATTATTTAGTGCAGTAAACTTGTCTTCTTTTGAGTTTGATGCCTCAAGTGCTTTTTTTACTAGTTCTGGATTATTCTTTATTGCATCATCAATAGAAGTGATGACTAGTCCTTTTGATTTTAAATCATCAGAGATATTGATTTTGTGAATATTGCTTCCTATTTGAATAATGCATGTTTCTTTTTCTAATTCGTGCAATCTTTTTTGAAGGAAATATGGGACTGTCTTAGCAGTAGATGTTGAAAGAGAAACTTGTTGTGGATCCATTCTTTTTGCATCAGTATATTTATTGTATAGTGGAGATGTCTCAATTGGCAAAGTATCATAAATAGACAAGGAATTCTGGCGGTATTGTTTTAACCAATCAGGCTCATGTCGTGATGAGGAAATTTCTTCAACGTCACGAGAGTTAATTTTTGAAAGGGTTTGAGACATAATTAACCTAAATTGAAAGTTAGTGGTTTAACCTACCGAATCATCCATCTCTAGCTTGATGAGTCTGTTTAATTCTACAGCGTATTCCATAGGTAATTCCTTTGTAAATGGCTCCATGAATCCATTAACAATTAGAGATAGGGCTTCTTCTTCGGTAAAACCTCTAGTCATAAGATAGAAAATTTGTTCGTCTCCAATTTTTCCTACAGTTGCTTCATGTGTAATTGTAGCATCTTCTTGATTAATTTCCATGTAAGGATATGTATCAGTTTTTGATGTATCATCTAACAGTAATGCATCACATCTTACTGTAGCTTTAACATTAGTGGCACCTTTTGCGACATTGAGCAATCCTCGATATGTGGATCGTCCGTCTAATCTACTGACAGATTTTGAGGTAATTTTTGACGTAGTGTTTGGTGCCAGATGAACCATTTTAGCACCTGTATCTTGGTGCTGTCCTTTTCCAGCAAAAGCAATGGAGAGTGTTTCACCATATGCTCTTTCACCCAACAAATAGATTCCAGGATATTTCATGGTGAGTTTACTACCAATATTACCATCAATCCATTCTACTGTTGCGCCTTCATATGCATAAGCACGTTTTGTAACCAGATTATACACATCGCTACTCCAATTTTGGATTGTTGTGTATCGTAATTTTGCGTCTTTATGTGCTACTAGCTCAACAACTGCTGAATGCAATGATTCAGATGAATATACGGGGGCAGTGCATCCTTCAATATAATGAACTTCAGAACCTTCATCAGCTATAATCAGTGTTCTTTCAAATTGTCCAATGTTTTCAGCATTAATTCTAAAGTATGCTTGCAATGGCATGTCAACTTTGACTCCTGGTGGAATATAGATAAACGAACCGCCACTCCAAACTGCACTATTTAGTGCTGCAAATTTATTATCTTCGGGAGGAATAATTTTGCCAAAATATTTTTTGAAAATTTCAGGATATTCTTTTAGTGCAGAATCAGTATCCAAAAATAAAACACCTTGTTTTGCCAAGTCTTCTCTTAGACTGTGATAGACAACCTCGGATTCATATTGTGCCCCAACGCCTGCCAAGAATTTCTTTTCAGCCTCTGGAATTCCTAATTTATCAAAAGTGGCTTTGACTTCGGCTGGGACATCATCCCAGTTCTTTTCAGTTTTTTCAGTTGCTTTGGCATAATAGTAGATGTTTTGAAAATCAATAGTGCTTAGATCGCCTCCCCAAGTTGGCATTGGTTTTTTCATAAAAATTTCATAAGATCGTAATCTAAAATCAAGCATCCATTGGGGTTCATCTTTCATTTTACTAATAGCAACAACAGTGTCTTTTGAGAGACCTTTTTTGCTGAGGTGCACATATAGATCAGTTGAATCTTTAAAATCATATTTTGAATAATCCATGTTTAGGTTTTCAGTAGCCATGAAAAACATAACATCGTTATATTATAAATACATGAGGAAAAATAGGCAGAGCTAAATAGCTTCAGCTAAATTCTAGAGAGCGTATGAATTCTGAGCCTTTGATATGACAATTTTAAATTATTTTATTTAATTTCATGTGACGGTTTTGTCTTTCTAAAAACTGCATAAATTCCCACATCATAAACAATCTTCAACAATCCCCCAATCACAAAAGGTGCAGAAAACCACAAAGAATGTATTATTGCCCCAGTTACAGATGGGCTAATAGATTGAGCCACATTTCTCGAAGTGTTTGTTATTCCAGCAGCTGCTGTTCTCTCATTTTCTTCAACAACTGTGATGATGTATGCTTGTCTTGTCGGTACATCCATCTGAGATAAGCTCATTCTAGCCAAATACAGCACTAGTGCAATATAGAAAGTAGGTGCGATTGCAACTAGAATCAAAAGAATGTTGGATGGGATGTGAGTAAAAACCATAGTGTTAATCAATCCAATTCTATCTGCAATTTTTGCTGCAAAGAAAAATGAAATGGCAGTAAGTACACCGGCAACTGAGAAAATTATCGATAGCGTTGTAAGATCAACTCCAAACTTTGTGAAAAACCAAAAAGCAACAATACTTTGGATTACAAAACCACCTGCAAACGAATCCAATGCAAATAATGATGACATTTTAATGATAATTTGTTTTGATTTGGTAGACAGATTTGATGAAAATGTTTTTGAATCAAATGTTTTTTTTACTTCAATCTCTTTTGACAAGAAGAAATAGATCACCGCAACAGCAATTCCAGCAAGCACGTAAATCAAAAAAAGTGGTTTTAATGAATCCATTGTTGAAACTCCAAAGTGTTCTTGTGTGATTTGCGGTAAAGAAGACAACAAAATCCCTCCAGCCATGGCAAGAGTTCCAATTATGTTATACAGTGCAAAAACAGTATTTCTTTTTTTGATATTCTTTACAGTTTGTGGAAGAATTGCTTGCTCTAGTGACAAAAACGCCCCAGTTTCTGATCCGGTCACATTAATGGTTCCAATAAAGGCAGCAATTATCAAAGCCAAATAATTTTCAGTGATAAAAAACACACAGCCTGAAACTGCCATTAATGATGCATAAATTATCAATACTTTTTTTCTTCCAATACGATCTGCAAAAAAACTAGAAAACAGATTGAAAATTATGCTATTTACAAGAGTTGCAGATAAAATAAATCCGATTAAAAGTTCGTCAAATCCAATCAAGTTCAGATAAATTGCTAGAATCATACTCAGAAATCCATAAGAAAAAGTTCGAATTATTCTGGCAGAAATTAGTAATTTACCATCTTTTGTCAACCAGTTTAAAATCAAATCATTTACTCAGATGTTAACTGAAATTAGTCTCTTACTCTTGGGAGGTATTGGAATATCACTACCTATGCAATATTTCCCAAATCGCTGGAACAAATAATTTTTAGACAATCTACTTTGTATTGTTTTCATTACAATCTCATTTAATGGATTTAAATTAAAAACAGATGCAAATTATGTTCATAACTTATCATGAGATGAAATAAAAGTCAATAATGAGGGGGATGAATTTAGAATTAAGATTGTTTTGCAGATGCAGTTGCTTTTGGTGATGAATTTGTTGGATCAACTGTAATTGTTACAGTGTCAACACCTATTCTGCCATTATTATCAAATACTTTTAGTTCAAAGACTAGTACTTTGATTTCACCGTTAGCCACAATTGGAGATGTAAATGATGGAGTTACTGAAGATGCAGATGACAACATTACTTGATCACCAGAAACTTGAGTCCACATATAGGAGAGTTTTTGGTTCTCAGGATCACTGCTCTTGCTGCCATCTAATGAAACTTTAACATCTTCGTTTACAGTTTGATCAGCACCAGCATCTGCCACGATGGGTAGATTCAATGTATTTACAACATTAATCTTCATGCTGTCAGAAGATGATAATTTACCATCAGTTGCGCTACATGTCATAGTAATTATTTGATCTTTAACTACAACAGGTAGTTGTACGGTTGTACTTAGAGATGATTTATCGCCAATTACAACTTCACTACTAGATGAAGACCATGTTACATTAGTCATATCTCCATCAGGATCAGTTGTAGTACATAACAAATTCAACGTAGTATTTTCATTACCAGTTTGATCAACACCTGCATCTACAACAGGTGCACTGTTTGCTGGAACTACCATGATAATTAATTGATCAGAGCCACTTTGATTTTCAGAGTCTGTCACAGTCAATTGGAACACAATTCGTTTAGTTTCACCAGAAACTACAGATGGAGCTTTAAATGAAAATGATGGTTGAGTGGTATCAAATGAGACAGTCTCACCTGCAATCTGTTTCCAAGAGTATGTTATAGGACCATTCTCAGGATCAGAGCCTAAACCAGTGATGGATATATCAGAGCCGCCAATTACTTTTCTATCTGGACCTGCAGATGCTCTTGGTGGTAAGTTAACAGTAGTAACTGTTACAGAAACATCATCTTTATCAGAGTTACCCTGTGAATCGGTAACAGTTAGTTCAAAAACTAAAGTTTCAGAAGCAGTGCTAATTTTAGGAGTAAAGAAATAGACAGAGAATGTAGCCTGTTCATAGACATCAGTCTTCATTCCAGACACTTGTTTCCAAGAATATCGTAGTTTATCATTATCAGGATCAGTACCAGTTCCAATTAATTTGACTAGAGCATTTTCAGATACACTTTGATCTGGACCTGCATCAGCTATAGGAGATCCGTTTGCAGGAATTACTTTAACTAGTGCCAATGCATTTGCCCAACCATTTCCAGCAGAATATCCAGTAACTTGGAATGACAAAACCATCTCAGTTTCATCAGGAAGTTGAGGAGCAGTGAATTGCACAGATGAACCAGTGTATGAGTCCAATTGCACTCCTGTTCCAATTAGTTGAACCCAAGAATAGCTGATTGGTTGTCCGTTTGCAGTTTGTCCACTTGCACTAAGTGTGACTGTTTCTCCTTCTTTGACAATTTGCATTGGACCAGCCTGAACTGAAATTAATCTATTTGAAAGAAGACCAGTAAGTGGATAAACGCTTACAGTATCACTTGCAGAGCCACCAAATCCATCATCAACTGTTAGTTCAAAGGTTAGTGGATTAGTTTGAGAATAATCAATATGTTGTGGGATAATTGTAAGATATTTTCCATGTGTGGTTGGTAAATCTAGTGGTTGACCTGCTACTTGTTTCCAACTATAAGTTAATGAATCACCATCAGGATCCAAAGCACTGCTAACTAGACTAACTACATTAACTGATTGAAAAGTTACTTGATCTTTTCCTGCACTTACCATTGGATTATGATTTACAGGGTTTACAATGACTTCAACGGTATCAGAACTACTTGCCCCCAATGGATCAGTTACGGTAAGGGTAAAAGTTAGAACTTTAATTTGGCCATTTACTACGTCTGGAGCCATAAATTGAGGCTCAGCCACATTATACGAGGATAAAGTTACAGGTTCACCGTCGGTTTGTACCCATTGAAATACCAAAGTCTCATCATCAGGGTCAACTCCCTCACCAACCAATGTGACGACTCTGTTTTCAATTACTTCTATAGAGTTGCTCTCAGCAAAAGAGTAAGATGCAGTACCAACTAGAAACAGACTAAAAACTAATGATAGTAAGATAATGTGTGAATTCACTGATTGACTGTAAAATATTTGAGATATATTAACTATACAGATAACTTCTACGAAGTCAGTAGATCGGAAAAATAGTAACCAGATAGATTGTAGTGAAACGAGGAATTTGGCGATCATCTCAATACAAAACAATCATTCAGACAGGGTATTTCCAGTAGACACAGAAAACAAGTCAGAGACAATCAAAAAACAATCTAGAAAACAGTTCAGAAAAACTATGCAACTGAAAAGATGTTTTTGATAGTATCAAAGGCACCAGGTACTGTGTGAACTTGAGCAATGGTGTTTTTTACATTAAATTTTTTTAATTCATCAGATGTGAAGGGGCCAATTGCAACAACGAGTAATTTTTCTAAATTACTTAACAATGAATTTTGGTTATAATCTTTTGTCATTATTTCAAAAAACGCTCTAACAGAAGAAGCACTTGTAAATACAATTCCATCAATTTTGTTTTGCGAAAATAATTCCCTAAATTCATTCCATTGAGAAGTGTCTCTAAAGGCACAAACATCATAGAGATGAATCTCTTTTACATCAATTCCTATTTTCCCCAATAGTTCTTTTAAAAACGGTGTAGATGCGCCACTTCTAGGCACAATTACTTTTCTTCCACCAGCATGCAATTTTGTAAATAGCTCACCAACACCGACTGATGAATAGGTATTTGGCATGTATGCAACTTTAATTCCCTCGTTTTCTAATGCGATTTTTGTTTTTGGACCTACTGCCATAACAATTGTATTTGCTACTGCAAGTTGTAATTTTTCAAATTTAGAAACTTTTTTTGCAGTATCAAAAAGAAGAGCGACAGCCTTTGAACTCATAAAGACTGAATAATCAGGATCGTACTGTTTTACAGAATCCAAAAACTCGTCTACTATTTTTTCTCCCTTACTAACTAGTTCAATAGTAGGCAATGAAATTGGTCTTGCGTTATCTTTGATCACTAAATCTATGAATTCAGAAGAGTCATCTTTTGAACGAGTTATAGCTATAGTTTTTCCTTTAAGCATTTTTTCTCCATCCTATGACATTAGATAAATCTACGACTTTACCTATTATAATATTAGTAGGAGGTTTGATTTTATTTATCTTTACAAGTTTTGCAATATTAGATACTGTCCCGATAATCATTTTTTGTTGTGGAGTGGTGCCGTTTTGAATTACAGCTACTGGTGTTTGTTTATCCAATCCACCTGCAACAAGCTGTTTACAAATAACATCAATTCTTGAAAGCCCCATCATAATTACAATAGTATCAACAGATTGTGCAAGACGTTTCCATTTGACCGATTCATTTTTCTTTTCAGGATCCTCATGACCTGTAACAAATACAACTGATGATGCATACTTTCTATGAGTTAGTGGGATTCCAGCATAAGTTGCAGACCCGATTCCAGATGTAATTCCTGGAACTATCTCATACTTTACATTATTTTCTTTAAGATATTCTGCTTCTTCCCCACCTCTACCAAAGATTATTGGATCACCACCCTTTAGTCGGACGATATTTTTCTTGGATTTTGCAAATTTTACCATTAACTCATTGGTGTTATTTTGATGAGTTGTATCATCGCCTACTTCCCTTCCAACGTATATTTTTTCAGTAGACTTTGGAATCATTGAGATTATTTTTTTGCTTACCAATCTATCATACAACACAACATCTGCTTTTTGTAAAAGTTCAACTGCTCTCAAGGTAATTAATTTACTATCGCCTGGTCCCGCCCCAACAAGATACACTTTACCTGTCATTGTTTATTCCATTCCTCCACTTTTTTTCTCCAATTTATTGCAAGGTCATTTACGCCTTTCTCGTGTAGTTCCTCACCTATGCTCTTACCAAGAGAGAGTGGGTCATTTTTGTTTCCAGATTTTTTCACAAAAAGCGATTTTTTTCCATCTACTGAAAAAGCAGATACGCTCAAGGTCATTTGATTTCCATCAGATTTGGCATATGCCCCAATTGGGAATCGGCATCCAGAATCAACAAAGTCAGAAAGAGATCGTTCTGCCTCTATTTCTAATCTAGAGTCAGCGTCTTCAATTTTTTTCAGCATTGAAATTGTATCAGAATCATCTTTTCTTGAAACTATAGCTAATGCACCTTGTCCAGGTGATGGAGAAAAATCTTCAATAGATAATTGAGTAAATGTAACATTAACACCTAATCGTGTAATTCCTGCTTGTGCAAGAACAATCGCATCAAAATCTTTTCCAATTACTTTTCTAATTCTTGTTTCTATGTTTCCACGTATTGGACGAACTGTAACATCGGATCTTTTTCTTATTATTTGTACGGCGCGTCGCAATGAGCTTGTACCAATAAGTGCACCAGATTTTATAGAATCAAGATCAGTGCCATCAGATGAAATGAAAATATCATTTACGATTTCCCTTTTTGGGACGGAAGACAAAATCAAGTTTTCAATTAATTGTGAAGGAACGTCTTTGAGACTATGTACTGCAAAGTCTACTTCGTTATCGGCAACTGCTCTATCAATTTCTTTTTCAAATATTCCTTTTTGATCAATTGTAAATAATGGTCTTGCATCAGTATCGCCTTTCGTCTTTATTGTTTTGATCTCAAATTTGGCATCAGGGTTTATTTTTTGTAGTTCTGATATTACCCAATTAGTTTGTGCAAGCGATAATTGACTTCCCCTTGCACCAATTACATATTTCAATTCTTCACCGATTTTAATGCAACGTCATATGCGTTCATGGTGTAATTTAGATCATCTCGTGTATGTGCATCAGATAGAAAAACTACTTCAAATTGAGACGGTGCAATAAAAACACCTTTGTTTAGTAAGACAGAGAACATCTTTTGGAACTTTTTTGCATCTGCGTTCTTAGATGACTTGTAATCT
This sequence comes from Nitrosarchaeum sp., assembly GCA_016234975.1. Lineage (GTDB taxonomy): Archaea > Thermoproteota > Nitrososphaeria > Nitrososphaerales > Nitrosopumilaceae > Nitrosarchaeum. Next base: position 13,765 of record JACRND010000072.1, read on the forward strand.
ACAACGGGCTTGTCTGTAAAGAAAATTTGGAACATTGACGATGTAAAATTGATTTGATAAGGTATTTTCATGTCAGTTGCCATATCGCCTATAGCATGAGTAAGTGATGCATTATACTGCTCAAGTTTTGAATACAATTTGTTTTTTATTTTGTTTATTGTTTTTATTGACGCAATTGCTGCACTGACTGAAATTGGATTTCCAGCATATGTGCTTGCTTGGTAAACTTTACCGCCAGGAGAAAGCAAGTTCATAATTTCTTTTTTTCCGCCTACTGCTGCAACTGTAAATCCATTCCCTAATGCTTTGGCCAAAGTGGTGATATCTGGTTTGATTCTAAAATGTTGTTGTGCGCCACCGGGTGATACTCTGAATCCAGTTACAACTTCATCAAAAATTAGAGGAATATCATTATCTTTTGTAATTTTTCTAACTTCAGAGAGGAAATTATTTTCAGGTAAACTTAATCCCATATTAGCTAAGATTGGTTCGATTATAACTCCAGCAACATCTTTGTTTTTTGTTATAGTTTTTTCAAGTTCTTCAGAATTGTTATACGGTACTACAAGAGTGTTTTTTGAAACCTCATCTAATCCACCATCAGAGACTGAAATTCCGTTATGTGCAGAACCAGATCCTGCTTTTACCAAAACAGAGTCATGTGCTCCATGGTAACAGCCTTCAAATTTTATGATTTTTTTCTTTTTTGTA
>JACRND010000092.1 GCA_016234975.1 Nitrosarchaeum sp.
AATGCTTTTGCTGATGATGACAAAGATAAGAAAGATAAGAAAAATAAAGACGACAAAAAATACAAAAATCCGTTCAAGGCATTATGGGATGCAATCGCAGGATTACAAGCACAAATTGATGCTCTCAAGTTAAAATCTGGTTCTCAAGGCCCACAAGGTCCAAGAGGCATCAATGGTACTAACGGTCTACAAGGTCCGGCAGGTCCTTCTGGAACAGGACATATTTCATTTGATGCAACACCTTCCACCACATCTTTTGGTGATATTGGAAGTAGTCAAGCTTCATGTCCCACTGGAAATGTACAAGTAGGAAGTCACACTCTAGATGGTAAATTAGTGGGTATAATCTGTCAACACATCACAATGACTCCATAAACTCAAAAATATTTTTTCTTTTTTTTAAATTCATATGGTCTAGTCATGGTATGAATGAACCAAAGTTGAATTAATAGTCATAAGGAATGATTGGTCTTATGAAACATAGGAACAAGGATGATAGCCTCGAAAAATGGTAAATAATATCGTAAAAAGTTTGACTTATTTACAGATTAATTCAAGACAATCTGTGCGGGGATCGCCTAGCTTGGTAGGGCGTGGGATTGCTAATCCCATGTCAGCAATGACCCGTGGGTTCAAATCCCTCTCCCCGCGCCATTGTATTGGGAATATAGACAAGCCCCTCCCATTTGACTATAAACAAACATTATATCTAAAATTACAATTATTCACTAAAAAATATAGGAACTGCAAACAAGCATTGATGAATTTATGGGACTGGTTCTCAAAGATAAAATTGAATACTATGATATAATACTCCGTAAACCTAGTCAAAAACATGACTAGTCAGTATGTTTGGATTGGAGTGATCTTTGCAGTATTTGCAGCAGGACTTGGTATGGGATACGTCGCATTTCAACAAGGTAGCCATCTAAACTACATGGTGCTAAATCCGCAACAGATGCAGCAAATGATGAATGACCCAAAACAAATGACTATGTGGAATCAACAGATGATGAATGAACCACAAGCAATGCAACAAATCCACAATATGATGATTAACGATCCTCAACACATGACTCAGATGATGGGCCCAATGATGAATTCCATGATGAATGATCCTCAAATGCGACAACAGATGATGACTATGATGATGCAAAATCCAACAATGATGAATGACATGTCAATGATGAATATGCTAAACAATCAAACTATTGGAACCAATATGAATACACAAAGTCCAAATCATACACAAGAAGTAATAGACCAGATGAAACAAGATCATCAATTCACACAAGATGTGATAATGGCAATGCTAAATGATCCTGGCATGAGATTGCAGATGATTGGACACATGACTGAAAACCAAGAGGCAATGCAAGAAATGAAAATGATGCTCAACAATACAGATGCTACTGGTCACATGATGAATAATCCAATGAATCCATAACTTAAAAAATTAATTTTAGAAAGAATAATTTGACATGATCTATTACATAGATTAAAGATATGATAAGAGTATAAAATTAACTGTGTCTCATACTAGATTTGATTTTTCTTGATTAAAATAAGAAACAACACTAGACTTCCACATGTAAAAGAAAACTATTACATCTAAAATAATGTGAGGTATTGCAAATAGATTACCAACTGCAAGTGTTGCACAATGTAAAATAAAATCTACCATAGATAATACCATGACGGTTATTCTCCCCCAGTTCTTTCCGCTAAACAATGCATATGCTATTGTAAACTCTATGCCTGCAAGGATTCCAATAAAAACTGCAAACACTCCACCCATGGCAGAAATCATGTTATTCATCATAGTAGAATAGATTCCAAGTATTGCCATGAATGTTCCAATCATTGCTGCTGCTATTGACATGAGAATTGCAACAACGATAAATAAAACTCCCAGTATTGTGATGCCTATTGGTCTTTCTGATTTTATTGGACTTTTAACAACATCCGCCACGTCTTGGGTGACTCCTTCTGTACTCTTCTTGCTGTTTTTCATCTTCGGCTTTTTTTGCAACAAATTGGTTTGCATGTTCCTCATTGCAAAAATACTTGCCAAATCTTTTACTGGCTGATTCCTTTTTTACTTCAATGCCACAAATTAGACAATGTTTTTCAAACATGCCATACTTTCAGATACTTGTCATTTAATCAGATAGGGCGTTTATTGGCATTGAAAATCAACATTGATAATTTGTCTGTTTTAATAAAAGAAGAGATCCACATATCTTGTAAATGGCAAAAGATCCAGTTTGTGGAATGATAGTAAATGAAAAAACAGGCATTCACTCGGACATAGGTGGGAGAACATTTTACTTTTGCAGTCCTGTTTGCCAGATGACATTTGCTGATCCTGAAAAGGAACTATCCAAAATGAAAAAGAGAATGTATGTTGCAGCTTCTGGTGCTTTGGTACTTGCAGTTATCCGGGCATCACTATACATCAGCGTTGCAGCTGGTGCAATGGTGGTATCTTGGGTACCGTTTCCAGAAATCCCGTTTTTGTCCTATGGTATGCTTCTTTTCATTATAGTTACACCAGTCCAGTTTATCGGTGGATGGACATTTTATGTCGGTGCATATCATGCAATAAAACACAGAACTGCAAACATGGATTTGCTAATCTCCATTGGCACTTTGACTGCATATATCTACAGTACTATAGTGTTATTCTTTCCCGATGCAATTCCTGGAGAGGAGAAATTTGTCTACTTTGAGGTATCAGCCGTAATCATTGCCTTTGTGCTTTTGGGAAAATATATGGAAGAGGCAATCAAGAAAAAAAGCTCAGCTGCAGTAAGAAAACTACTTGATCTCAGTCCTGCAATGGCAAGAGTGATTCGTAATAATTCTGAGATAGAGATTCCATTAAACCAGGTTGTTGAAGGTGATATAATGATAATAAGACCTGGAGAAAAGATTCCAACGGACGGAATAATTCTAGATGGCGTATCATCAATAGATGAAAAGATGATTACAGGGGAAAGCTTACCTGTAGGGAAAAAAACGGGAGACGAGGTAATTGGTGCAACACTAAACAAGCAAGGATTACTACAAGTAAAGGCAACCAAAGTAGGTCAAGATACTGCACTATCCCAAATAATTCATGTTGTAGAGCAAGCACAGTCATCTACTGCCAAAGTTCAAAGAATGGCAGACTCTGTTGCAGCAAAATTTGTTCCATCTGTGGTATCGGCATCAATAGTGACATTTTTGATCTGGTATTTTGTAATGAATGATTTTGTAGCCGGGCTTTTGGCATTTGTGGCAGTCATGATAATTGCTTGTCCGTGTGCCTTAGGCGTGGCAACTCCTGCTGCGTTAATGGTAGGAGTTGGAAAAGGCGCGGAATCAGGGATTCTAATCCGAGGCGCTGAATACCTGGAAAGATCACAAAAGATTACAACCATAGTATTTGACAAGACGGGCACTCTAACAAAAGGAGAACCAGAGGTAACGGACATCATATCGCTGGGTCCATTATCAGAAAAGCAAGTCCTTGAGATTTGCGGAAATATAGAATCAGGTTCTGAGCATCCAATTGCTCAAGCCATAGTAAAAAAAGCAAATATTGCAAACATTTCATTTTCAACATTCAAAGACTTTGAATCGCTAAATGGTTTAGGAATCAAAGCTGTTGTAGATGAAAAAGTTGTCTATGCAGGAAATAGAAAGATGATGGAAAAATTTGGCATTCCAATAAAAGAGATTGAAGATAAAATGTTTTCACTAGAATCTCAAGGCAAAACTGCAATCATTTTATCTGTGGATCATAAAATTGAAGGAATCATTGCGGTTGCAGATTCAATTAAAGAGTCATCCTCAATGGCAATTTCTGCACTTAATGATCTTGGAATTGAGTGCATAATGATTACAGGAGATAATGAAAAGGCAGCAAAAGAGATTGCAAGACAAGTAGGAATCAAAAAAGTAATTGCAAATGTTTTACCTTCTGATAAAGCTGCAGAAATTAAAAAACTTCAGTTAGAAGGAAAAATAGTTGCAATGGTTGGCGATGGTATCAATGACGCACCAGCTTTGGCCCAATCAGACATTGGAATTGCAATAGGCAGTGGTTCAGATATTGCAAAAGAGACGGGTGGAATCATACTCATCAGAGATGACGTAATGGATGTATCCAGAGCAATCAAACTAAGTAGAGAAACTATGAAAAAGATAAAGCAGAATTTGTTTTGGGCTTTTGCGTATAATTCTGGTGCAATACCAATAGCTGCAATAGGGTTACTCAACCCAATACTTGCAGCTGCTGCAATGGCCCTCAGCTCAATTTCTGTAATTGCAAATTCTGCATCACTCAAGTGTTATGACATTAGAAATGGTGAAGAAAAATCATTGCTAAAAATAAAAACTATGGATTGAAAAGATTGGGCCAAATTGCCCAACCCTTGGACTGGTCTGTAGGTAAACGAATGACTCGTATGAATACCGGTTATTGATTTGGAAAAATTTGTTTAAAAGACTCGCGTAGAAATCATTCATACAAATCATCAGCATTTCCTAAATACTAATTTTAATTGG
>JACRND010000093.1 GCA_016234975.1 Nitrosarchaeum sp.
TGTACTCCCAATCCCCCCATTCCTAGAAAAATACCTTGTAGTGCCATCTGAGATTTAGTCTATGATTTAAGATTTAAGTCTTTTTTACGTTTTTTATTCTCGATTATTATCATACCTGCCAGATAAAGAGCCATCATAGGCACTGCAATGAACCACATGGTAATACCACTTCCATCCGGAGTGACTACTGCACCAAAGATTGTAATTGCTAATATGGCATATCTTATGTTTTTTCTCCAAAACTTATCGCCTACTATTCCTGACATTGTTAATGCATACATTATCAATGGGAGCTGTAATGACACGCCAAACGCAAGCAAATATTGTAAAACAAAAGTAATGAAATCCATTATGTTAAGAAATGTGATTAATCCAGATGCATCTCCATACATGTAAAGGAATTCTAACATGTATGGAATTACTAAAAAGTATGAAAAGATACAACCTGTTATGAATAATACTAATGCAGGAAGTGCAATGCTACGGGTAACTTTGATTTCATGTTCTTTTAATGCTGGTTTTATGAATCCTACCAACTCTTTGATTATCACTGGCATTCCAATCACTATCGCTACAAGTGCACCAACATAAATTTGGGCAAAGAGAGCTTGTCCTGGCTCTGTTTGTATTAACTGAACTCCTTCTGGAACTAGATTATTTTTCATATGCTTTGTAATCTGCGCAGCAACATTATCTACTGGATCTAGTGCAGGATAATACAGTTGAAATCCTGCAACATCAATTTGGTATAGATGAAATGAAATTACAAATACAAAAATTATTCCTAATGCTATGATGATTCGTATGATTCGCTTTCTTAATTCTTCTAGATGTTGATTGATACCTTCAATTGATGCCATCTAAAATACATCTATCTTAAACTGTTTTATCTATTTGCCTGGAATTGGAAGTAGTTTTGCTTCTGGCAATCCTGCATTTTTGAGTTCTTCCAGACTCAAATCTTGAAATTCTAAAGAGATAATGGCTTTGGTCTTAAATTTCTGTTCCATGCTTTTTGCTAATGCTGCTATGTCTTTACTAGAATAGATTTCTTTTGAACCTTTGAGGAATATTCTTTCACCTTTTTCCATCTCCTTTCCGCCAAATCTCTCTTGAAGGAAACTTGTGATGGAAGGTAATTCGCTTCTTGGTATATTGTTGTAATAATAGGTAATTCCTTTAATTGATTCATAATCATACGGTGTGCCATTTCTATACATGAAAACTCCTATGAAAATTGCTTCTACATCTGGCTCTCTGATACATTTGATTTCCCAGTTAAGTAATTTTTCTTCATTATAGACAAATTTTTGCATTTCATCTGGAGTAATCTTCCAGTATCTTGATCTTGACAATACGTCATGTTCTTAAGTAATCTGATATAAATTCCAATGTCTGTAGATATTTGTTTAACTTCTTGCTATCTTTTTATATGAAAAACTTGTATGTATGCCGTTGAATACTCGTATAACAATTGTTCTTGATTCTTCAAATGCTCAAAAACTAAGAAATATTCAGGCAAAGATGATTAAAACCACATCTAAATCTGTTAGTTTTTCACATGTACTGAATTTAGTGCTAGCAGAAGGACTCAAAAAATTTAATTCATGATTAAGTAAAATCTTTTCATATTGTATTTTTAGATGTAACTATAATATTCTAAATAATAATTTAGTGTGTCTTGATACCTTATGATTTCTAAACACATCTTCGATTTCTAATAAAATCAAATATTTTTAATTTTGATTTGATATGATTTCAAGAAATATGATTAACTGATTTGGAATTGTGTTTTTTAGAAATTATTACTTCGATAACAAGACCCATAACTATTACTGTCAACACGGCTATTGTAGACCATAAAAATTGAATCAGTTCTGTGGTTTGTATCATGGGTGCTACTGTAGTTATGGCGCTACCTACATCTTGTGCAGGCATTGCTTTAAGAGCCATTTCGGGAGCTTCTGAAGGCACAGCATTCATCATCGGAGTTTGCTCCTCTACTAATCTGGACTTTGTTCCTTTCTGGATAATCTGAGATGAAACCCATGCAGCTATAGATACTCCTCCAAGCGTAGCCAATCTATGAATTCTTGTAAATGAATTAAAAAGAGATTTGCTCTTTTTTGCAGGCTCGGACATTTTTGACGGTAAAATTATGATTGCAAGCTTGTCTACTGTATAAAACTTCATGTCATGGGATTTTGTATTTTTTCCAACACTTGTGATTTTTACTACTCCTGATTCTTGCATTTTTTTTAAATGATAAATAACCAATGGTAATGAAATTTCGGTCTTTTGTGATATTTGGTTTGCAGTCAACGAATTATCGAACAAAATTTTTAAAATCTTTCTACTGGAGTCTGAACTTAATATTTCACCTACTGCCTTTATTTTTTGATCTTCTGTTGATAGAATTTCCACCCTATCCGAAATTCCTACTGGATCATCTTCTACATTATCTTTCATTGAACAAATTCAGTTTAAAGTATCTTATTAAGACTTGTTGTTAAAATGAAATTTAATCAAACCTTATCTACAAAAATTAATATTGTATATTTATGAAACATTCAAAACAAATCATAACAGCAATGATTGCTGTGCTGGTAGTCTCTGTGACTATGGGCGCAATTTCGGCGACACCAAATGCAACCGCACAAGAAGTCACTCCATTCCCATCTAGGGAAA
>JACRND010000086.1 GCA_016234975.1 Nitrosarchaeum sp.
TACAGTGTCATTTCAAATTGCTTGCATGATTTCATTCCCTAAAAAACAATATTTAAAATCCCAAAATTATTTTTTGTTTTGCTCTGGGATTACAGATAGAGTTGTCGTAGAAAGTACGTGTTTTATTTTTCTAATCTGTTTTGTAATTGCATCCTCTACTTCTTTTGATGTCTTTGCCTCGACTTTTACAAAAATATCATAAACGCCAAATGTGCCCTTAGCTTCTTTTACAGCATCTATTTTTAAAAGATCACTCATTACTTCCATTTCATGAGCCATTTCACTTTTGACTAAAACATATGCAGTTTCCATCTTATTCACCTTTCATCTCTATACGGGTTTTAAACTCTGGCGTAATTCCCAATGAATCATAATTTCCAGACGAACAAGTAAAACACATTGAATCTTTTGGAATGCCTACGGCTGCTGCAAGATTTTCAGCGTCGTTATAACCCAGAAAGTCAGCCCCAATGTTCTTTCTGACCATTTCAGTTAGATCCTCTTCAGTCATATCCTTCCCATTTGAGAATGTTGCGAGTTCTTCCTGGGATGGAAAATCAATTCCAGCATAGCATGGAAATTTTATTGGAGGGTATGTGATCACCATGCTGATTTTTTTTGCACCCGCTCTTCGTAGTGCTTGGATAATTGCCTTAGAACTAGTACCACGAACTAAACTATCATCAATTACAACAACGTGCTTGTCTTCAATGATTTCTCGGATGGGTATAATCCAACGGTTAATTTCGATTCGATCACTTTGATGCGGCTCAATAAAACTACGCAGAGGTCCTTTCTTGCTGTATCGATCTTTGAGCAGTCCTTCATCAAATGTAAGACCCAATTCTTGCGCATATCCCAGTGCTGCGGGTCTTGCAGAATCTGGAACAGGACTTACAAGATCGGCATTTCTAATCGGAAATTTTTTTGCCAAGAATTGTCCAATTCTCTTTCTTGAGATGTAAATGTTAGCACCCTCCATGTTGCTAGATGGATGAGCAAAATAAGTAAACTCAAAAGAACAATGAGCACGTAAAGTATCGTCAGAGAATCTTTCTGTTTCCAATCCATTTTTACTAAGTTTAATTAATTCACCTGGTTTGACATCTCTTTGAAGTTTTGCACCTACCGCAGAAACAGCAGATGATTCAGATGCGACAATGTATGTATCATCAGATGCTTTGTAACCCAAAACCATAGGTCTAAATCCTTTGGGATCCCTTGCAGCATACACAGAATTATCATCAGAGATGAATGTAAAACAATAAGAGCCAACCATTTCATTTTTCAAAATTGCAAGAGCCTTTCCCATTTGACCATTTTCAGAAATTAATGACACTAGTCTCTGTGCAGCAACTAGCGTATCACTTGCATTTTGAGGTGTAAATGAGCATCCTCCGACTAAATTAGATAGTTCTTGGACATTTGCAATAGTCCCATTATGAGCAATGCAAAGATCTTTGACTTTAAGTGGCTGAGCATTTTCAAGTGTGCTTCTTCCCATAGTAGAATATCTGACATGGCCAATTACAGACGGAGAGGAATAATCTTCACAAATTTTCTTAAACTCTGATGAAGCGCCAGATACGAGGCCTAATCTTTTTAGTGGCTCTTTGTTTGGAATTGCAATTCCCCATGCTTCTTGTCCTCTGTGTTGTAGTGCCCTAAGTGCATCAATTGCCATAGGAACAACATTAGTTCCACTAAGACTAAAAATCCCAACCACGCCACAATTTTCTTTAACCATGCACTAACTCCCTTAACGAATTAAACCAAGTTTTTTGTGCCTTATCAACTCTTAGATCTATGACATGTTTACTCTCTTTATTGAATTGAATATGCTCACCGCCAAATACTCCAATCATTTTGTATGAGGCCTTGCTCTTTTTGAGAATGGCCTCTAGTTTTTTGAGGTTTTTCTTTTCTAAAACCAAAAGATATCTAGAATGACTTTCAGAAAACAATATTCTATCAACATCTAATTTTAGACCAGGTACTTTTTCTAATGAAACATCACATCCAATTCTGTGTGTCATGCAGAGTTCTGAAACAGCCACTGCAAGACCGCCTTTAGAGCAATCATGTACTGTTTTGAGAAGATCTTTTTTAATCACATCTAAAACGGTATTCATGTTAATTTTAGATTCCTGGAAATTAACAACTGGACATTTTCCTCCAATAAACTTGTGAATGTATTCAAAGTATTCAGAACCACCCATTTCATTTTTAGTGTCACCAATAATTACAAGATAATCTCCAGAAGTAATTTTCTGAGAACATAGAGGAGTTTTATCAATCAAGCCTAAAATTCCAATTATAGGAGTAGGTTTAATCGGACCAGAAGGGGTTTCATTGTACAAACTAACCTTTCCACCAACGCATGGGATTTCAAAGTATTTTGCAAAGTCAGTTAGTCCCTTTAGTGATTCCAAAAATGTCCAGAATATTTCAGGATCTTCTGGATTTCCAAATTGTAAGTGATCAAGCATCCCAATTGGTTTTGCTCCAGTACAAACAACATTTCGGCATGCTTCCTCAAAGCATCCTATTGCTCCTTCTCTTGGATTGATATAGCAGTGTTTTGGATTGCCATCTATTTTTGCTGCCAGATATTTACCATTATCAAGTCGAAGAACAGATGCATCAGTACCAGGTTTGACTACGGTTCTAATTCCAACCTCATGATCATATTGACCATAAACCCAAATTTTGCTTGCTATGTTTGGTGATGAGATTAACTTCATCATCATTTTTGAATAGTCTAAAATCGGTTTGAGGCTCTTTTCTTCTTCTATGGTTTCTAGGTATGCTGGTTTTTTGGAAGGCCTATCTAAAAGGGTGGCATTTGCAACAACACCAGTTGGAAGATTAGCGCATGTCGTTTTACCTTTTTTTACATGCATCATGTTATCAAAAGTCACATGACCAATAACAGAACACGTAATTCGAAATTTTTTGCAAATTTTCTGTAGTTTTTTGAATTTGTCATTATTTGTCACTATCAGCATTCTTTCCTGGGATTCAGAGACCATAATTTCATCAGGATTCATATCAGATTCACGAGTGTGAACTTTGTTGACATCCATTTCGATTCCAATGGATAATGCATCTGCAGTTTCAGATACAGCACATGACAGTCCACCGCCTCCAAGATCTTTCATTGCATGAATAAGATCTTGATTTCGAGCTTCTAGTATTGCCTCTATGATTAATTTTTCAATAAATGGGTCTGGGATTTGTATCGCAGACCTGTTTTCAGATTCTAAAGAGTCAGAAGCAAATTGAGAACCTCCAATTCCATCTCTTCCAGTGGAACCTCCAAGTAAGACCACAAGATCACCTTTTTTGGCATGATTTTTGATTAGATCTTTTTTCTTTCCAAATCCAATTGCAGCGACATCGACGAGAGCATAA
>JACRND010000098.1 GCA_016234975.1 Nitrosarchaeum sp.
AATGCAGGACTTGGTCTGCAAGCATCTATAGGAAACGAAGTATCGATGCGTAGTTGATTTTACAACACAGATAAAAATTAATTTAGAAAGAATAGTTGCAGTATGACGTTGTCAAGTGGATAATGTGTGCATAATTAATTTAAAAGTGTCATTATTCATCAAGAGAAGGTAGTAATTGAATAGATTATTTTTCTTGTTAATTCCACTTTTACTATCCGGTTTTATCCATCTCTGGAATCCTGTCGGATATCCAGATGTATTTTTTGATGAGGGAATTTACATGAGACGTGCATTAAATCTTCTAAATACTGGAAATCCACAAGAAGGAAATGTATATGATCATCCATATTTGGGTCAGATTGTAATTGCGGCCGCTCTTACCGTAACAAACTATTCTGATTTTAAGCCATCTACCGACCCAGAGTCATTACAATCACTATACATGATTCCCAGAATATTCATGGGGTTATTAGCAGTACTAGACACATTTCTAATCTATAAAATAGCTCAAATCAGATATGGGTGAATTACCGCGTTTCTATCTGCATCTCTGTTTGCAGTACTGCCATTTACGTGGATTTTCAAAAGAATCTTGCTTGATTCAATTGCAGTGCCACTTGTATTAGGAGCGATTTTACTTGCATTCCATTTGTGTTGATTCCGTTAATGTGGCCTGTTAATGCAATCATGCTTGATCAGTTTGATCTTTGGCAGAAAGGTGTGTTATGGCAAACACAGAGAACAAACAGCATATTTGATATCTTTGGATTCTTTGCAGTTATCGACCCAATGATGTTTGTATTAGGTTTGTCTGGAATAATTATTGCTGCGTTACGCAGAGACAAATTTCTTTTGTTGTGGTTTATTCCATTTGTGGTATTTCTAAGCGTTGTTGGATACAAACAATATTTTCATTGGATGATTGTAATTCCAGCGATGTGTATAGCAGCTGGCATATTGCTAGAATCAATCCGTAATTGGAGTATGATCAAAAAAAAATTTGTCCATATAGGAATAATATCAGTGGTTTTGATTTTTGGTTTTGTTAGTACAACGCTTTTGATTACAAACAACATATCAGATAATCAATTTCAGGCATTATCATATGTTTTAGAAAATTATGATGACAGCGTTACAGTTCTTACAAGCCCAGTTTATTCTTGGATATTGCACGATATATTTAAGCGAGAAAATGTCCCAAAGGATTATTCGTTTATTTTGTTTTATAAGCCTACCACTGAAAAAACAATCATAATGGCAGATGAGCACTATCGTATTGATTTGGTGCGAGGCCCTCAACTGCAAAATGAATTAGACAGATCTACAACAATAAAGAGTTTTGAGGGAGAAATAGATGAGTTTGATTCCAAAATTTACCCATATACAAACATGCAAGCTAATGGGGAAGCAACGCAGATCGAAATTCGTGAGAGTATACGTGGAAAATAGTCAAATTTTTCAATTTAAAAATTTAATATGAGATAATTACACCATTTTCGATATTAAATATCATAAATCATAATACAATATTCATGAAAACACGAGCAATTCAAATCTTTGAAGCGTATTTGGAATCAGATGGGTTTTCACTTGTTGCTGACAATATATTTACAAAGTTTCCACAAATTAAAGGAACTTTATGGCAAACTGATGGACAATACACCATGTTGTATCTTATGATAAAATCAACAAAGTAACACAAAAAATAAACATCGCTCAAAGAAAGCCAACTGAGACTCCAGCAAAAACAACTGAGACTCCAATAACAACTCCTCAACACTCAACACCTCAAAAACCTACAAAAATTCCTGATTGGGTTAAAAATACAATGCAGTGGTATCTTGACGGTTCAATCTCTGAAAATGAAATGATCTCAGCAATACAATTTTTTGTTAAAGAAGGAATTATAAAAATAAATTAAATTCTAAACTCTTTTTATTAAAATCCAATCTTATACAACAATAACTATGCCATTCTTTTAAAAAACTAAAAATTGTGTTTTAAAGCATTTCCCTAAAAATTATAAAATGGAATTTACGATAATTGTTAAATATTATTTTGATATATACTCTGTAACGAGAAACTGTCATATCTGCGTCGTAGACTGACAGGAAAAGGAAAACAATCATGTTATTGCAAAGTAGAATTCGTTAGTTTTCCATTATTTTCTCGTTGTTTTGATAAATTCTAAACTCTAACAATATGCTCAAGTTCAAATTTAATTAAACAGTGAGCAGATCTCTTTTGAAATCACATACATCTCGCTTAAAGCCACAATGGCTACAGTTGTGCCAATATCGTGGTTTTAGAGTTTTTAAGAGTGTGACATATCCTTCCAGAGACAATACACCAGTACAATTTGGACACGACAAAGGAACTCTCCATCCTTTAATCCGTTGTAGACCATACTCTTCTTGACTCATAGTAATACATACGGCAGTTTTTGATATATCGAATATGGAAATTCATCAGTTCTGGAGATTCCATTTTGGTAAATTTATCACAAAATTAATTTAAAATTAAAATATTAAGATTCTAAACTCATTTTGTAAGAGAAAATTTTATTATATAAAGGGTTTAATCACGCAAAGTTATGCTTTATTATGAGATAGATATTCTGGATTCGTGTTGGTAAGTACAATAAATACAGAAGTATCAATTATAATTCCCACGTATAACGAGTCTGAAAACATCAAAGGAATACTACATTCAATCAAAGAGCATCTGCCAAAAAATACCATTGTTGAAGCAATAGTGGTTGATGACAATTCACCTGACGGTACTGGTAAAATTGCTGAAGATTATTTTGAATCACTCAAGGAGAAAACAAAATATACAGTTAACGTCATTAATAGAAAAACACGAGAGGGCCTTAGCTCTGCAATATTAAATGGCATACAACAGGCAAAAGGAAAGATAGTTGTTGTTATGGATAGTGATTTTTCTCACCCTCCACAGTTAATACCAAAACTTGTCGATGTTTTAAAACAATCAAAAACAGACATTGTTGTTGCATCAAGATATCTTAATGGAGGTTCAATACAGGGATGGTCAATAAAACGAAAAATGATAAGCAAGATTGCAACAA